>CAZWVE010000021.1:0-4848 GCA_964636925.1 uncultured Marinicella sp. | reverse complement strand
TGAGCCGTAATTCTTTTCCCTTGTATAATTTTGATTTTAGCGGTCAACCGGGTTTGGATGATTTTGTTTACATAAACAAAGCGTATGTCCTGTCCGATAAATTTCAAATTAATGCAGGGCTGTCAGGTGCCTGGTTTAACCCGGATACCAACGGTCAGGGCGTTTATTTAGAAGTACTACCGTCCGCTAATTTATTGATATCAGCTTGGTTTAGTTATGATTTATTAGCACCTGAAACCGTTCAGAAAAATAATTTTGGTGCCTCAGAACACCGTTGGTTTACCCTGGAAGGCCAGTACAATGAAGATTTGATGGAAGGCATCATTATCCTAACAGAAGGCGGTGCTTTTGATAGCAGTGAGCCAGTTATCAACAGTCTATTTGGTTCAGTCAGCATTCAATTCAGTAGCTGTAACCGGGCTGTGATGATTTACAATATCACGGAACCGGCCATTTCCGGCAGCATTCCATTACACCGCCAATCGGATGTTAATGTGGCTTTATGTCAGGAATTGGCGGCCGAAGCCAATCAAGGCGTGGCGCCATAGACGATTTGTTTCATGCCTGTAAACCGTTCTGGTTGCCAATGATCCACCGCCCACTGCATAAGTTGCTGTTGGGTCATTGGCTTATTTTCGGGTAAGGGTTGTTTTAGTAATTGCAGCGCCAAACGCGTCACCTGAACAGGGTCTTCACGGCTGACCGCTGTGGCATGGTTCTGTTTACTTAATTTCCGGCCTTTGCGATTGACGATAATGGGGAAGTGGGCGTAATCAGGCGGAGCCAGACCCAGTTTTTTATGCAGATAAATTTGTCGGGCCGTGGAATCCAGAATATCAATACCTCGAACCACGTGATTGATACCGGTGACATAATCATCAACAACAACCGCTAACTGATAGCTGAACAATCCGTCTTTACGCACAATATTAAAATCACCACATTGTTGTTGCAACTGTTGTCGCTGCGGCCCTTGATAGCGGTCATTAAAATGAATGGCGTTGCCATCGGTCATTAAACGAATGGAATGCGGTTCCTGTTCACTGACCGATAATAAGCGACAATGACCCGGATAGGTTGAATAGCCACTTAACTGTTTACGCGTGCAACGACAACGGTAGGTCAATCCCAGCTTAGTTAATTGTTGTAACGCTTTTTCATAAAGATGCTGTTGCTGACAATCTGTTTGGTAAATGACCGGACCATCCCAGGGCATTTCAAATGCCTGTAGGGTTTTGAAAATGCGTTGATCGGCACCGGCTACAGTCCGGGTGCTGTCGACATCTTCTATGCGCAGGTGCCAAAAACCCTGATGACTTCGGGCTTCACAATAACTTACCAGTGCGGCAAGCAATGAACCAAAATGCAAGTCACCGCTGGGTGATGGGGCAAATCGACCGCGGTAAGTCTGTTGTGCGTTACTCAACGGTCTCCATAGTTTCGCTCGGTTCGCCGATAAAGTTACCCTGAATATAGTTAACCGACATCTTCCACATGATACTCATGGTGTTGGCGTCTTCGATAAATTCACAAATCACTTGTTTGCCCTGATTATGGGCTTTCTGGACAATGGTTTTAACTTTTTCCTGGGTATCCGGATTGTCCACCAAGTCGGTCATAAAGGCAGAATCAATTTTCAGTAAATCAACCGGAAAATGTTTCAAAATACTGAATGAGTTCAGCCCGGAGCCGAATTTTTCCACCACGATTTTACAGTTTAAGGCTTTGATGGCTTTAATAATCGGTTTCATTTTCGTGGCGTGTGTCACCAATTCACTTTCTTTGACCTCTAAAGCCAGCTTTTGGCCGGAAACGCCCGCTTGCTTTAATTGGTCAGCCAACCAGCCGGGGAACGCTGAGTCGGTTAATGATTCAGAGGAAACTTTAACAAATAAAGTAACATCAAAGTCGGCCTGTTTAATGGCGGCAATGGATTTAGACAGGACGCGACGATCTATCTCATTAACAAATCCATATTTAATCGCCACAGGTATAAATTGTTGCGGGTAAATAAGTTGATCATCACCCGATTGTAAACGCACCAGGCATTCATACAACTGGCTCTCGTCACCATCAATATTGACCACTGGTTGATAGTGCAAAACAAAGCGATCATTCTCTAAACCACCGGTAATGCGGTCAATCCAGGCTTGTGAGGCGGCCCGGGCCTGTTTTTCTTCTTCAGCAGGATCAAAAACACCCACCTGATTGCCACCGTCCTTCATTAAATTTTCCATTAAATCCGTTAATGTTTTCATCACGTTATTAACGGACTCACTTTGTGGTGTTAACTGGGTTACGGCTATGCTAACTGTGCAATTGGTTGATGTATCGCCGGCATTAAAAATTTGCTCGGTGATTAAGCTGACCATTTTATTGGCTGCTTTTTCGGCTTTTTCGATATTGGTACTGATTTTAAGCACAAATAAAGCATCGTTGTAACGGCAATAAACCGTGTCATCACCAAATTTTTTGTGCAAAAACTCAGCCACATTGGCAATAAATAAATCGAAATTACCGATGCCCAATTCTTTTTCTAATTGACGTTTATCATCAATACCAATCATTAATAAACTGTCGCCGGGTTGGCTTTGGGCTTGATCGATTTCGTCAGCCAATAACTCATGAAAATAGCTGCGATTAAAAAATTTGGTTAATAAGTCTTTGTTTTTTATTTCAAACAGTTCTTTTTCCACTTCGGGATCAACTGACGGCAGGTTAATGATAAATTGGGCACATTGCTCACCGTTTAAAGTGGCTTTTGAGACATCAATTAATCCGTCGAACTGGTCACCTTGCGCGGTCATCATACGGAAACTGAGCTGTTCATCGGGCAGAATATTTTTATTGATATCGCGTAAGACTTTTTTGGCTTTAGCAACATCCTCTTTGGCAATCATATTTAAAAAAGGTGTTACTTCTAACTCTTCAAAATCATCATATTTGAACAGTTCCTGATAGGATTGATTGGTATAGGCATGCATGCCGTCGTGGATGTAAGCAATGGCCTGTTTCGATGAATCAAGTAAGCTGTTGACGCGTTTTTCAGTTTGCCGCAATTCACGGGCCAGCCGAATATTTTCGCGTCGCTGCTGTAAATTTTTCATATCACGCAAAATCACATGGCGCATGTGTTCGGGTAATTTCGGTGAGCAATATGAATTGACGCCGGCATCAATGGCGTCACTGATTTGGTCGATATCAAAATCATCCACCAAGGCAATCACCGGTAAATCCTGACCCATACGTTTAATATGGTCAATCACCGTTTGAGTCGGTAAAACTTCTTGCATTTGTTGGCACAAAACCAAATCAATTTGTTTTCGTTCCAGAATGCCAAGCAAGCTTTCTTCATCAAAACATCGAGTCGGACGGACTGCAATTTGATAATTTCGCAAGAGCGATAATATCCGCTCAGCGTCTTCTTCCGATTGATGAATAATCAAAAGATTAATGGATTTTTCTGTGGCCAAGAAAGGACTCCTGTTGGTTAACAAATAGCTGCAAGTGATCACCATTATAGTCATTCACGGAGAATATGAGAAGCCACCGAAAACGCTAATTTTATTGATTGGCCTGAAACAGCCGTTTAATAATCACAAATGAACGGGCGTTTTGGCTGCTTGTCCGGCTTCTTCCTTAACCAATTTGGGCAATAAATAACCGGGTAAATGTCGGCGCATATATTCATATATCCGTCGGGCTTGATCAAGACTGACTTCAAAATGAGCGGCATTCTGAACGCGATCAAAGAGGTGCAGATAATACGGTAAAACACCCTGGGCGAATAAATCGTGGCTGAGTTGGATGAGAACATCTGCATCATCGTTGATGTCTTTGAGCAAAACACTCTGATTTAATAAACGGACATCGCGTTGTGACAGTTCCCGCAGGCTTTTTTTGGCATTGTCAGTCAGTTCATCAGTATGGTTAATATGGGTAACCAGGACTTTATGAAAGGGTAATGTCTCTAACCAGGCTAACAATGATTGATTAATCCGATTAGGCAGCACAGTTACCATACGCGTATGCAGACGTACCGTTTTAATGTGTGGCAAATCCGCGAGCTGGTCTGTCAGCAACTGTAAGCTTTCGGTGGTCAGGGTCAGTGGGTCCCCGCCGCTGAGAATCACTTCATGAACCTCTGGATGTTCATGTAAATAAGTTATCACTGCCTGCCAGCGATGGCGTGAAGCCAGATGCTTTTGGTAGGGAAAATGGCGGCGAAAACAATAACGACAATTGACCGCGCAACTGCCTGAGGCTACTAATAAAACCCGGCCATGGTATTTGTGGATAATGCCCTGTTGTGCCAGGGCATTGTGATCGCCCACCGGATCGTCATGGTAACCATCCGTCTTTTGGGTTTCTACGTGACGCGGTAAAAATTGACGCCTAATGACATCTGGGGTGTGTGATTGCTGAATCGCAGTGTTGACTTCATCGGTGCTCACCGTTTTAAAAAGTTCATGCCCTGCGTTACTATAATCACTATGGTTGCGTAGTGGTTCAGCAGATTGACCGTTTAAAGCCTTTTTTAGTTGTTGTTGCCAGGGTTGTCGCACAATTGAATCACTTGAAAAATAGGCTATTCTAACACGCCTATCAAGCTGCCCGATAAACCTGTTTTAGCTGTCCTGAGCAGAGATTTATTGCCTAGTCAGGCTGTGTTATAATGCCGTTTTTTATTATTCGGGAGTAGCTGTGTCAGATACTTACAGCACCAATCAATTTAAAAGCGGGCTCAAAATCATGTTGGATGGCGATCCCTGCAGCATTATTGAATATCAAGAAGTAAAACCCGGCAAGGGTCAGGCCTTTAACCGGGTGAAAATTCGTAATTTAAAA
>CAZWVE010000020.1:0-10584 GCA_964636925.1 uncultured Marinicella sp. | reverse complement strand
TCTGTATATAGCCGGAGAAGCCGGTTATGGTTTTGTAAGTACAGATCAGGGAGAAACCTGGCAAGCCATTGAATTGCCGTACCCCGGATCCATGTTTGGCGTACGGTCGTTAGCCGATGAAGTTATTATGTTTGGCCTGCGTGGTCATGTTTTATCGTCCCGTGATCAGGGACAATCCTGGCAAAATATTCCCAATAAAAACTTAAGTAGTTTGTTTGGCGGTGATCGTATTGATGCAGAGTCCTTAATTTTAGTGGGCGCCAATGGTGCCAGAATTGTTTACCGTTCAGGTCAACTGACCACCCTATCGGGCAGTTCAGCACTTGAAATCGGGGATGATTACGGTGCTGTGTTGGTTATAGACAACGGTCAAAAAATGTTATTGCTGGGTGAAGAGGGCAGTGATATTCAATCTTTAGTAAAGCCCCAATAAGAGGTTACCATGAACACGAATAGCAAAAAAATATCATATACTGAGCGTTTGGCGAATGGCTTATTCGGCCATAAAAAACTGTTATTGGGACTGTTGTTTTTAACCACACTGGTGATGGCGTGGTTTGCCTCGCAATTAAAAGTAGATGCCGGTTTTGAAAAACAATTACCGTTAAACCATGAATACATGCAAACCTTCATGGAACACACTGAGTTTCGTGGTGCAAACCGAATTCTGGTGGCGTTAATGGATGACAGCGGTGACATGTTTAATGAGCCGTTTTTTAATAAATTTGAACAATTAACCGATGATGTCTATTACATCACCGGTGTCTATCGACCCAGTGTCAAATCAATTTTTACCCCCAATGTACGTTTTGTAGAAGTGGTGGAAGACGGTTTTGCCGGCGGTAACGTTATTCCGTCCGATTATGTGCCCGGACCTGAAATGTTTAAAACCATCCGTGCCAATATCGTGAAAGCCGGTATAGTCGGTCGTTTGGTGGCAGAGGATTTTAACGGTGGCATGATATGGGCTGATTTACAGGAGATTAATCCCGAAACCGGAGAGAAAATCGATTACCAGAAAGTCGCCGGCGAGTTGGAAGCACTGCGGCAAAAATATGAAGGTGACGGTCAAACGGTACATATCATCGGCTTTGCCAAAGTCATCGGTGATGTTGCCGCCGGCGCCAAATCCGTGTTGTACTTTTTTGCCCTGGCTATTTTTATTACGGCCTTATTATTATTTTGGTATTCGAAAAACTGGAAACTGACATTGTTCCCGATCTTATGTTCGCTGGTGGCCGTTATTTGGCAAATGGGTACCTTAAAAGTTATGGGCATGGGTATTGATCCGATGAACATCTTAACACCCTTTTTAATTTTTGCCATTGGCGTCAGTCACGGCGTGCAAATGATTTCCAGATGGACCAATGATTTGGTTCAACATCCCACTGAAAAAGATACCCGCCATGCTGCCAAAGCCGCATTCATGGCGCTGTTGGTTCCCGGCATGATTGCCTTGTTATCTGACACCATTGGTTTTGCCACCATTTACTTTATCAATATTGAGATTATTCAAGAGTTGGCCATTACCGCCACCGTTGGTGTGGCTTTGATTATTATTACTAATTTGGTCTTGCTGCCATTATTGCTTTACGGTATGAAGATTAAAAATATGGATGCTTTTGTGGCTAAATTTGAGGCTAAAAAGAACAAAACAAAAGTCTGGGACAGCCTGGCAAATTTTGCCAAAAATCCATTAGCGACGACCGCAGTGGTCATTGCCATCGTGTTGTTTATCTTTGGCTATTACAAAAGTGAACAAATGCAAATTGGTGATTCTGAAGCCGGCGTGCCGGAGTTACGGGCTGATTCTCGCTATAATCAAGATGCCCTCACCATCAGTGATGAGTTTTCATTGGGCGTTGATATGATTAATGTCATTGCTGAGACCACAGCCTCTGCCTGTACCGAAAGTTATCAGGTTATGAATACCATTGATGATTTCGCCTGGACCATGGAAAATATTTCAGGGGTACAACAGGTTATTACCCTGGCTGATATCAGTAAAATTATCACCGCCGGCTGGAATGAAGGTAATCCCAAATGGCGAGAAATATCGCGCAATAATTATGTTATGCGACAATCTTTATCGGGCATCGACACCTCCTCTGGTTTGTTGAACCGAGACTGCAGTGTTATGCCGGTAACCATATTTACCGAAGACCATAAAGCCACCACCATTAATCGCGTTGTGAGTGCCGTTAAAGCCTACCAGCAAGCCCATCCGCCTGAAGTGAATGAAGACGGTGAACTGGCACAAGGTTCTGTGCGTTTTCGTTTAGCGACCGGTAATGCCGGTGTTATGGCAGCCACCAATGATGTCGTTAAAGGCGCACAAATGCCGATGTTGATTATGGTTTATGGCGCGGTTATTTTGTTGTGTTTGATTACCTTCCGTTCCATCGCCGGAACCTTAAGTATTGTTATTCCGTTAGCCCTGGTATCCTTATTGGCCTATGCGCTGATGGCTTATTTGGGGATCGGATTAAAAGTCAATACCTTGCCGGTGGTGGCTCTGGGCGTCGGTATCGGTGTAGATTACGGTATTTATATCTTCAGTCGACTGCAAAACTTACTGAATAAAGGCATGAATCTGGTTGATGCCTATCGCGATACCCTGCGCTTAACCGGTAAAGCGGTGTTGTTTACCGCATTGACTTTAGGTATCGGTGTCGGTACCTGGATATTCAGCGATTTACAATTCCAGGCTGATATGGGTATTTTATTGGCCTTTATGTTTATCGTTAATATGATTGGTGCACTGTTGTTGTTACCGGCATTGGCGTATTGGTTGATGCCCAAAGCCCGATAACTCACTAAAAACTGATTGTGGTCATCTACAAAGGTGACTACAATCAGTGTTTTTCAAACAAATCCACGTATGGCTGATTTTTTGCTGATTCACATAGATAACCAATTCGATATCACGCACCTTATCAGTTATGATAAAGCCCATAACAAGGCACAGTCTTTAGACACGGCACAACTGAAATCCGTACGTACGGCGAAAACAGACGTGATACTTTTAGTGCCGGCAACCTGGGTCTATTTAACCACCACCGAGATTGCCAGCCGTTCACCGGATATTCTGGAAAAATCGATTCCCTACAGTATTGAGGATGAGCTTGTTAATGACGTAGAAGATAATTATTATGCCTGGAAAGTGCAGTCCGAACATCAGCAAAACGTAGCTGTTATCGCTAAAAACAGACGCCATCAAATTAATGATTTCATTCGCAAACACGAACTCCCGGTCACAGCCATATACAGTGAGGCGGTTTTTTGTCCGGCCAAAGAATCTCAATTAACTCTGTGGCAAGATAATGATCGTTGGCTATTACGGTTTGGTCTTGATACGGCCATGGTGGCATCGCCACAACAAGCCCCTGAGTTAATTAATGTGTTCGGTCAGAATTGCAAGCATTTACTGACAAATAACCCCGAAGCCATTGCCACGGAACAATTTAAAACAGTCACTACTTTGGCATTAGCTGATTGTTGCGCCCATGTCATGTCCGGCCGGGAAGTTAACTTATACCGGGGTGAGGACAAAGACCGGGTTAACGAACATGCCGCTGCCAGTTGGCTTAAACCCCTCCTGGCAGCAGGTTTTTTACTGATAAGCTGGCTTTTTGTGACCCTGTATCAAAGCTGGCAACTGTCTTCAGACATCAGTGACTTAAAAAAACAACAACAAGCTATTCTTGAAAAGAGCTTTGGCAGCCTGTCTCCGACTGAACAGCGTGATCCTTTTGCGGCCATGCAATC
This sequence comes from uncultured Marinicella sp., assembly GCA_964636925.1. Taxonomy (GTDB): domain Bacteria; phylum Pseudomonadota; class Gammaproteobacteria; order Xanthomonadales; family Marinicellaceae; genus Marinicella. The sequence goes on along the minus strand of CAZWVE010000020.1, from coordinate 6,816 downwards.
TCGTTTACAACAGACCAGCAACCGTGATCAGCCCAATCCGATATTACTTGACGGCTTTTATTTTTTGGGTGAAGCCCGTCGCCAGCAGCCGACCATTGATATTAAAGGCATTCGTTTGTTTGACAATAATTTAGAAATTCAGGTTACCGCCCCTGCCATCAGTGATATCAACACCTACCGTGAACAATTGCAAAATTTAGCGACTAATTATCGTGTTAATATTGGGGTCAATGAACTCACCGACGGTGTTTATCAATCCATTTTAACTTTGAAACCACGATGAAACGTTTTATCGCCCAATTAAGTCGACGCGAGCAACTGTTACTGCTTTTTGGCAGCTTACTGGTGGTAGTGGTAATGCTTTGGTTGCTGTTGTATCGGCCAATGACCACTTATCTGAACCGACAGGCGGAACTCAAAACACAGTTGCAACAACAGCTTGTGAGCATGCAACAAGCGGCATCAGGACTTTCCGGCCGACCCATAACAACCACCCAGCCATTGCCGAGCGATAAAACTTTTTCTGCCTGGTTAGACGGACAACTGCAACAGCTGAATATGCAACAAGCGGTAAAACGTTCAGAACCCATCGATGACCATACAGTGACCTTATGGTTAGAGTCGGTGCCATTTGATCCATGGGCTGATTGGCTGCAGCGAATTAATCAACAATACGGGGTGGTAGTCGATCAGGCAGATATTAATGTTATAGATCGGTCTTTGGGACTGGTCAGTATCAGAATGCGGATAACAAAATCATGAAAAGTACCACAGATCGAATTATGGGCTTATTAAAGTGGCTCATTATATTGGCCATTTTTGCTGTTTTATTATTGGCTGTTTTGCCGTTAAGATGGTATTACGATTATGCCAGCGATTACCTGAAACCTGTGGTTTTACGGGATGTTTCGGGTTCCCTGGTCAAAGGTGGTGCCGGACAACTGCGTTATGACTTGATTCCCGTGGGCCAGGCCGAATGGTTACTGTACCCCGGTTCTCTTACCGGTATTGGCGGTCGTGTCCGAGTATACGATAAGCAATATGATTTGACCTTTCAATTAAAAGACATTAACCAAAACAGGGCGCGAATAAAGAAAATTACCGGCTACCTCAATTGGGATTATTTACAACCTTATTTACAGTTCAACCAGGGACGCTTTGACGGCTACTGGCAATTTGATATCAATCAAATGGTCTATGACAAACAGACCGGCATTGAACGTTTAGACGGGCAGGTGACCTTAAAGGATTTTCAGTTATTGGCCCCCTCACAGATGCCTCTGGGCGAGGTGACCATTAATCTTGAAACCAAAAAAGACGGTATTATCGTCGGTACCATTGGCTCTCATTCAGATCGTTTAACGGTCTCCGGTGCATTTTATATTCAACCCAATCGTTGGCAACTGAATGTCGATATCGTTCCCAAAGCAGGCTACTATCAATTAAATGCCGCTTTACAGGGGGTTGGCGATCCAAGACCCGGTGGTGGTCGACGTCTTAATCGTGCCGGGTTTTATTAATTGTTGTGTTTCTCTGAGACCATAAAATCCATAGACCATAGGCAATTATCGGCAAAGTTAAGATATGACCCATGGTCATCCAATCAAAAGCGATAAATCCCCGATTGGCATCCGGCTCCCGAAAAAACTCCACCAAAAACCGGCTGCATCCGTAGCACAGTAAAAATGCCGCAGACGCGGTACCGCGTTTGCGGGCATAATGGGCGGCCACCCAAACCACCACAAAAGTAACAATACCCTCTAAGAATGCTTCGTACAACGGTGAAGGATGTCGGGCATAAAGATTAAATTGACCTTTTTGATAAAGTTCTTGCCTGGTTTGCTCACCGATAACGGCCGGTTGTTTGTTGTATGGCAGCGACTGTGGAAATAACATGCCCCAGGATTTCGGCGTTAGCCGTCCCCATAATTCACCATTGATAAAGTTGCCGATACGGACTGACGCAATACCCAGGGGTGTTAACGGCGCCACAAAATCACTGACCTGATAGAATGTTTTACCGGTTATATTCTTAAAATAAGCCATGGCAAGAAGTACACCGACCAATCCGCCATGAAACGACATACCACCTTCCCAGACCTTAAATAGCAGGAATGGGTCACTTGATAGGGGTGTATCATTGTAAAACAGGTACCAGCCGATACGACCACCGATGACCACACCCAGGGCGCCATAAAAGATAAAATCTGATAATTGCTGTTTGTCCCAACCGGTATCATAACGATGAATGCGATAACGTCCGAGTAAGTAAAATAAAGCAAAACCAATTAAATAAGTGACGCCATACCAATGGATGTCTAAGGGTCCCAGACTGATAAAAATGGGATTAAAATCCACCACATAAGGCAGTGATTGTTCGACAGATGTTGCTGATTGCATGATATCCGGGCAGCTTTAATCAAGTGGCTCTATTTTGCCATGAATAAGTCGATGATTCAGGACTATTTATCAATTCATTAACAGCCGATGAGTGGTCATATATGGCTATAATTGAATGCATATCTCATCACGCACGGGCTTCTGATTGTGTTAAAATCTTTAGCCAATCTGTGCTTTTAGGTTGATTCAATAGACAACACAAAGCGCAAGACGCAACAGTGAACTTGACGCGGTTATTGATCGCACATAATCAAGCACTGTTATCTCACGATAGTTCAAAAGAGGTTTTTATATGAATCAAGCATTTATCCCTTTGCTGGTCGGCGGGTTTGGTCTGCTGACGGCTTTCATCATTTTCTTTATGGTTTTAAAAATGCCGTCAGGCGTTGGTAAAGTGAAAGAAATTGCCGATCAAATTCATGCCGGCGCCATGGTTTTTATGCGCCGTGAATACACCATTTTATTTACATTTGTGGCCATTTTATTTGTCGGTTTATATATTGGTTTCGGTACCTGGCATACACCTTTCTCATTTATTGTGGGTGCCTTATGTTCAGCCATTGCCGGCTATTTTGGTATGTTTTCTGCGACCAAAGCCAATGTCAGAACGACCGTGGCGGCCAACGAACAAGGTCAGGCAGCCGCCCTGTCTGTGGCATTTTATGGCGGTTCCATTATGGGCTTAACCGTGGCGGCGATGGGCTTATTGGGCTTGGGTTTATTGTACTATTTATTTGGTGCTGACCATGAAACAGTGCATGCCATTCACGGTTTTGGTATGGGTGCCTCAGTGGTGGCATTATTCTCACGTGTTGGGGGTGGTATTTTTACCAAGAGCGCCGATGTCGGGGCTGATCTTGTGGGTAAAATTGAAGCCGGTATTCCCGAAGATGATCCACGTAATCCTGGTGTAATTGCGGATAATGTTGGTGATAATGTCGGTGACGTAGCCGGTATGGGCTCAGATATTTTTGAGTCGTATTGTGGTTCGATGATTGCTTGTATTGCGATTGCATCCACCATGTCAGTGGCTTTATATTCACAACTGGCGGCACGCCAGCAAGACCTAATGTTTTTACCTTTGGCGCTGGCTTCAGCGGGTCTTATCTGTTCGGTTTTGGGTATTTTTATTGTGAAGCTGGCCAGTGGTCAAAAACCCGATGTGGCACTGCGCATCGGCACCATTGGTGCCACCATTCTCTTTATTATAGCGGCTTATTTTCTTATGGGTTTCCTTGAAATCAGTCACCGTGTCTGGCAGTGCGTCCTACTGGGTGCAGCCGGCGGCATATTGATTGGTTTGGTAACCGAATATTATACCGGAGGTAAGCCGGTGCGTGATATTGCCAAAGACGGTGAAACAGGCCCGGCCACTGTTCTGATATCAGGACTGGCTGTGGGTATGGAGTCTGTGGTAATTCCGGTGATGACCTTAGCAGGCATTATTTTGGGAACATCTTTATTATTGCCCGATGGTGCCGGTGTCTATGGCGTCGGTATTGCCGCGGTTGGTATGCTGGCAACAGTGGGTATTACCATGGCCATTGATGCCTATGGTCCGGTGGCGGATAATGCCGGTGGGATTGCTGAAATGGCTGAATTGGGTCCGGAAACACGTGCCATCACCGATGGTCTGGATGAAGTGGGTAATACCACAGCCGCCATCGGTAAAGGCTTCGCCATTGGTGCGGCCGGTTTAGCGGCTCTGGCCATTATTGCGGCCTTTATTGAAGTTATCAGCCACAATGTTCCCGGTTTTGCCTTAAATATTTCTGAACCGAGGGTCTTAATGGGCATGTTTTTAGGCGGTATTTTTCCGTTTTTAGTCTCAGCCATGACCATGCGGGCAGTGGGTGATGCGGCCTTTGATATGATTAAAGAAATCCGTCGACAATTTAAGGAAATCCCGGGTCTCATGGAAGGCACAGCCAAACCCGACAGTGATAAGTGTGTGGATATTGCTACCACGGCCGCTTTAAAACGTATGATTGCACCGGGTTTACTGGCGGTATTGGCGCCCATTGTGATTGGCTTTGGTTTAGGTGCGGCCGCTTTAGGCGGCATGTTGGGGGGTGCTTTAATTTCCTGTGTACTGCTGGCACTGACCATGGCCAATGCCGGCGGTGCCTGGGATAATGCCAAGAAATATGTCGAAAAAGGGCATTTTGGCGGGAAAGGTTCCGTTGCACACACCGCCACTGTGGTGGGCGATACCGTGGGAGACCCCTTTAAAGATACCTCCGGACCGTCGATGAACATTTTGATTAATGTCATGGCCATCGTGTCTTTGGTGATTGCGCCCTTATTGGCTGAAATGCCCGGTGGTATTTTTGCCTAATCCATACGCTATGCCTGTAAAGATGTTATTAAGAACGTCTTTACAGGCTGCTTTGGTATCAAATAGCAGGCTTTTGGTATGGCATTTCACTTAAGTTTTTATCAGGCCGGTCAATTTATCTTCCACGGGGGAGAACCTTCCGATCGTGCCTATATTATTGAAAAAGGTTTAGTGGATATTCTGTCTGTTGATAATAAAGAGGTGATTCATACACTGTCCGCCGGTGAACTGTTTGGCGAAATGGGGGTGCTCGATCAATCGGTACGTTCCACAGCAGCACGCGCCAAAAACCAGGTAACTCTCCTGGAAATCAAACCCGGTCAAATCACGGATCGATTGAACAATACCGATCCCATTATCCAGGCACTGATTGGTGTATTGCTCAAGCGTTTACGTGCTTTACTGCCCCGAAAACAAGATCAGCCCGGCGATGATTTATTGTCCCACGTGGCTTCGGTGATTGAACAAAGCGGTTTATCAAAATTCAAACTGGAAAGTGAACTCAGAACAGCTGTTAACAGTGAAAAAGTAGAAACAGTTTTCCAACCGATTGTTGATATAAAAACAAATCGTATCGCCGGTTTTGAAGCCTTAAGTCGTTGGTTGCATCCAAAATTAGGCGCCATATCCCCCTTTGAATTTATCGCTTTGGCCGAAGAAACCGATATGATTATTGAAGTCGGTTCGCTGGTTTTTAATCGGGCCATTGATTTGCTATCACAATTGCCGGATTCGGTTTTTATCAATATTAACGTTTCCGCTAAACAGTTAAACAGTGGCCATTTTTTACCGACCTTATCACAGCGACTTAAAGATCATGGCATTAAGCCGGAACGGTTGAAATTGGAAATCACTGAAACCATGATGGTTGATATTAAGCAAGCAGCCACATGGATTGAGCGTTGTCATGAAGCCGGTTTTCGGGTCTGTGCCGATGATTTTGGTACCGGCTATTCAGGTTTACAACAATTACTTGATTTGCGTTTTGATGTGTTAAAAATCGACCAGGTCTTTATTCAATCTGTATTGACGAAACAGGTCAACAAAACACTGGTTGAAGCCATGGTCAGCCTGGCTAAAAATCTCGGCATGCAATTGGTGGCAGAAGGGGTTGAACAGAAAGCGCAACATGATTTGCTGAAACAATGGTCGGTGGATTACGGTCAGGGTTTTTACTACGGCAAAGCCATGTCAAAATCTGAGATCCTGATTGCTGACGTGCCATTTTTCCGGGACCATTGAAGACATCTTGAATTGATGTCAAACAAGCTAAAATCCTATTGGTCGTGATTAATTTAAAGTACTCGACTACTTAATATCTTTTCTTTTCAGGCTTATTTTTATAAAATAATATCCGTGGGTAAGTGTCGCTACTTGACGAAGCCCGGTCAAAGCTTCTGTAGCGACCACGGATAATAGGTGTGTTCGCACACGTATTATCGTTGTTGGCCGGGCATTATTGTCCGGCCAACCTTTTATTTCCAGAATACACTTACCTGAACACTTGCCAACGGTTCATCATCGATTCATTTAAAACCCATAAACTGATATTTATTTAACGGGAAATAATGTCATGAAATATCAAATTTTAATAGTGGGTTTATTATTCAGTGGTCTGACCATGGCGCGTAATTACAATGACAACATTGCTTACGGTAAAGTGATTGATGTGCAGCCGGTTTACGAACGTGTTTCCGTACCGGAAAGACAGCGTGTCTGTGAACGACCACGGTACCGTGAACAACGTGCTAACACCGGTGGTGCTATTTTAGGTGGTATTATCGGTGGAGTCCTGGGTAATCAGATTGGAAGTGGTTCCGGTCGTGATGCCGCCACCGCCGTGGGTGTTATTGCCGGTGCCACTGTGGGCGCCAATCATCCATCACACCGACAACCCAGAGCCCGTTGTTATACCGATGTGCGCTACCGTGAAGATCGACAATTAGCTGGTTATGATGTCACCTATGAATATCAGGGACAGTGGTATGATACCTTTATGACCCGACATCCCGGTGACCGGGTGCGCTTGGCGGTGGATGTTCAAGTCATCGAATAAGCTGTTATTTAACACCTTAGGA
>CAZWVE010000019.1:0-10827 GCA_964636925.1 uncultured Marinicella sp. | reverse complement strand
ATGGCATAACCGGGGCGTGTGATGTGGGCATTTTCAAAGCCTTTAATGGAGCGTACCAATTGAATTTGCACATCAAAAGGCAAGGAAGTCGATATGCCATTAGGATACAATTCCTGGGTGTTCAAACCTTCGGGCTCGACAAAGATCTGATGTGAATCCTTATCCGCAAAACGCATAATTTTGTCTTCAATCGAAGGACAATAACGCGGCCCTTTGCCTTCAATTCGGCCTGAATACATAGGCGATCGGTCTAATCCACCACGAATAAAATTATGGGTTTTTAGGTTGGTGTGGGTGATATAACAACTGACTTGTTCAGGGTGATCAGTCACATCGCCCAAATAAGAGAATACCGGCATCGGTGAATCCCCCGGTTGTTCTTCCATGACACTAAAATCAACGGTTTTACCGTCTATACGCGGTGGGGTTCCGGTTTTTAAACGCGCCACAGCAAACGGCATAGCACGCAGTTTTTTTGCCAACACAGACGCCGGTGGATCGCCGGCGCGCCCACCTTGATACTGACTGGTACCGATATGAATTTGCCCGCCCAGGAAGGTACCCACTGTCATGACCACGGTTTTCGCTCTGAATGTAACACCCATCTGGGTGACGCAGCCCTTGACCACATTATTTTCAATGATCAAATCTTCAACCGCTTGTTGAAAAATATGCAGGTTTTCCTGGTTTTCAACGGCTTCTCTAATGGCCGCTCGGTATAAATTTCGGTCACATTGAGCGCGCGTAGCACGAACGGCCGCACCTTTGCGGGCATTTAAAATTCGCCATTGAATTCCGGCACGATCCGTGGCTTGTGCCATAATACCACCGAGGGCATCAATTTCTTTAACCAAATGACCTTTGCCAATACCGCCAATGGCCGGATTACAACTCATCTGGCCAATGGTCTCAATATTATGCGTCAGCAATAAGGTACTGGCACCGGTACGGGCCGCGGCCAAAGCCGCATCGGTTCCCGCATGGCCGCCGCCAACCACGATGACATCAAATATTTGTTGGTACTGCATAATGTTTTTTTCTTCAAGCGAACCCCTTATTTTATCGTTATTTATGCCTCAACACAAATAATCGACCATAACGGCCTGATAACAGTCCGCAGCGGCGGCGATATCAGCAGACTATTTAATGTCAGATGGCGAGCAACATGGTTGTTTGCAACCAGTAGCCACAACCAAAAACCATGATTAATGAAAAGACCACCGCATCTTTCCAATTTAACCGTAAGGCATCCTGTTGTCTTGTTCTCTTTTTCCTTTTAGCCGGTGGTTTTTTAAATTCGGTTCTGGCCTGTTCTTCCAAATGTGTTCGAATTGATTTTTTAGGACGGTTCATGTGCATAGCTTTTTTTATAAAGTCCTTATTACAACATTGGCAAATGCCTTTAAAATGGCTTCAAACTGATTAATTATGTCAATTTCTTACCAAAAAATGACGCCCACGACCTAATCAACAACTTCCATCAAAATCACCAAACCCTGATAATGATAGCCATTGAAACGGGCTAAAATAACATCGATGAGAAAGCTCTTTATTGCACTTTTGAGCAAAGATTGCTATGCTGATTTAACTTCATGAACAGGAATTTATTATGGGATTTTTTGATTTTATTAGTGACGCCGGCGCCAAAGTTTTCGGCAAAGACAAGCCCGAAAAAGATGTCACCATGCCGATTATCAAACACATCGAAAACAGTGGCGTCGATGTCGAATATGTGACCACAAATTTCAGCCAGGGTGTTGTTAATTTATCCGGCTATGTACCCAACCAGGAACAAAAAGAAAAAGCGGTATTGACGGCCGGCAATATCACCGGCGTTTCGCGGGTGTTGGATAATTTATTGATTGGTACACCACCGGATGATGCCACTGAAGCGGTCAAAGAAATGCAGGAACATGCAGTCAAGGAAAATGAAATTCCCGGTGAAAAAGCATGGCAATCTCAAACCTACACCGTTAAATCAGGTGATACCCTGGGTAAAATTGCCAAACAGTATTATGGCGATGCCATGAAATACCCGAAAATTTTTGAAGCCAATCAACCGATGTTGAAAGATCCTGATAAGATTTATCCGGGTCAGGTTTTGCGTATCCCTAAATAAGTCGACAGCCATTCACACCTAACCCCCAGTTTATGGGTGGTTAGGTGTGAATTAACTTCTGAATCACCCAATCAGCCGCCATAGTTCCAAAACCACTGATTACGGTCGGCGCGGTGCCATAGCCTGAGTCACAATCCAATCGGTAAGATTGCTGCGCATCGGTTTCACAAAACGGTAACACCATCGGCTCATCGGAAAAAACGGCCGGGATATTAAATTTATTTAAGCTTTTAAAGCCATGATGACGGCGCAATTCATAACGCACTTTTTTCAACAAACGATCACCATGTGTTTGGGCCAAATCCATGATCTGTAAATTATTGGCTTGCTTTTTACCGCCGGCACCGCCGGTGGTGACAACCGGAATATTATGCTGTTGGCACTGTGCCAATAACAAGACCTTATGTTTAACCGAATCAACCGCATCAATCAAATAATCATAATTTGCTGATAGCAATTCTTCCGCATTGCTGGCCATAAAAAATTGTTGTTTAGCGTGCACCTGACAGTCAGGATTGATGTCCAGTATTCGATCCTTCATTACCGATACCTTAAACTGACCCACAGTACTGTTCAGGGCATGAACCTGACGATTGATATTGGTCACACAAACTTCATCGGCATCAATCAGAGTGATGTCGCCGACGCCGGATCGGGCCAACATTTCAGCCGCCCAGCAACCGACACCACCAACACCGACAATCGCTACATGGGCTTGCTGCAACTTTAGCAATCCCTCAGCACCATATAAGCGTTCAATGCCACCAAAGCGCTCTTTCATAACTTAAATACCCGTCGACAATTGGCGTCATTTGTCTGGCTAAGCTCTGAAACCGTGACAGCTTTCAACTCAGCTATAAATTCTGCCACCGATACTAAATCCTCCGGTAGGTTCCGTTGATTTCTCTTATGATATAAAGGCTGATCCGGTGCATCGGTTTCAATCACCATATCGTCTAAAGCCACAGACTTGACCACTTGATGCAATTTACGGGCCTTCGGATTGACCACCGCAGTGCCAAATCCCAGAATAACACCGGTTTCAGTGATTTGTCGGGCTTGCTCAACCGAGCCATTGAAACTGTGCATGACGGCCTTAAAATACCGGTGCTTTTTGAGCACTTCAAAAACCGCCTGGACTGCGCCATTAACGTGCAAAATTAAAGGTAAATCCATGTCCTTGGCCAGAATCACTTGTTGTTCAAAGATGTCTTGTTGTTTATCCCGATCCAAATCATCCCGGTAATAATCCAGACCGCATTCACCCAGTGCCACCGCGTGATTGTCACCGAGAAAATCTGCCAGTTTTTGCAGATCTTGTTGTTGATGTTGCTCGATAAAATAAGGGTGTAAACCATAAGCCGGAAAGACATCCGGGTGTTCATTTGCCAGCGATTGGATTTTTTCAAAGCTCCATATCCCCGTGCCCGGCACGACAAAACCGTGAACACCGGCCTGACGGGCGTGTGTCAGTAATTGATGACGGTCATCATCAAAGCGCTGATCATCAAGATGGATATGTGAGTCAATCAAACCACCGGCTCTGAAAATAAACGTGGCATGACATCACCCCAGAAAATATAATGATCCAGCAATAAAAAAGCGAATAACAGCATCAAATACCAAATCGAATATTTAAATGTGTTCCAGGCCAGCAAGGGTGATTCGGTGCGTTTAAGTTCAAATGTCATCCACAGAAATCGCACGCCCAAAACGACGGCACCGGCCAGATAAATTAAACCGCTCATGCCGGTCAAAAAGGGAAATAAGGTGACAATAAACAATAAAACCGTATAAAAAATAATGTGTAACTCAGTGAACTTAACACCGTGGGTTACCGGCAGCATGGGAATATGTGCTTTTTTGTAATCCTCTTTGCGAAAAATGGCCAGCGCCCAGAAATGAGGTGGTGTCCAGACATAAATAATAGCCAACAACAGCAAGGCATCCGGCGTCACTTGTCCGGTGACTGTGGTCCAGCCCAACACCGGCGGCGTGGCACCGGCCAATCCGCCAATGACAATATTCTGCGGCGTCACCCGTTTTAAGAACATGGTATAGACAAAGGCATAGCCAATCAGAGAAACAAAGGTCAACACCGCAGTTAATACGTTGACAAAATAGACCAATATACCGGTACCAAGAATCGACAAGACGGCTGCAAAAGTGAGGACATTAATCGTTTTTAAGCCCCCACTGGGCAGTGGCCGATGCTGGGTGCGTAACATCACTTTATCGGCTTTTTGATCAGCCCAATGATTGATGGCTGCGGCACCACCGGCGCTAAAGGCAATTCCCAACAAACCCCATAAAATAACAATCCACTCAGATTCCGGAAAATTCCGCATGGAGAGCAACATGCCGACAAATGCCGTGAATAAAATAAGTAGCACGACACCGGGTTTTGTCAGTTCAAAATATTGCTTAATTTTTTGCATACACTAATTATAGGAAGCCTGTCGGGTTTTATACAGTAAATAGACCAAACTTATGAGTAATAAAGCGGCCACGCCGTTATGCATCACTGCCACTGTCAGGGGTAAGTTCATGGTGACATTAATAATGCCCAGGGCAATTTGTATCGCCAGCAAAGTACCAATAGCCATGGCCATCGGTAACAACTCACGGTTTTTTGTGAGTTTATAAATTAACCAGGACAGGTATACGGTTACCACCACAAAGCCCATGCGGTGTGTCATTTGAATAGCCACCCGAGCCGGACCGTCTTTCACCCCAAATTCATAATTGGGGCCAAATTCGCGAAATAAATTAAATCCCTGGATAAAGTCCATATTCGGCCACCACTGCCCGTTACATTGGGGAAATCCGGTACAGGCCAGGGCTGCATAATTGGCACTGGTCCAACCGCCCAGGGCAATTTGTAATACCACTAAAAATAATCCAACAGCAACCATTTTAGTGGTGACATGTCCGGCATAGCGGTAACCTGCAATTTCCGGTGTTTCCCGGCAGGCCAACCAGGTCAATAAAGACAATGTCAGTAATCCGCCAAGTAGATGACTCATGACAATACTCGGGTGCAGTTTTAAGGTCACGGTCCACATACCCAATGCCGCTTGAAAAGTAATCACCAGACCAATAATAAAGGGTAATTTAGCTGACATTAAATGACGCTTTCGAAAAGCCCAAATAAATAAAGCCAACACCAGCAAACCCAAAACCCCGGCAACTATCCGATGGCCCACTTCTTTCCAGGCCTTATGTACTTCCACTGCCCGTTCGGGAAAATTTTGATTAGCTCTGGCAATCTCTTCGGCTTCTGTCGGCCAGGTCAAATGACCGTAACAACCCGGCCAATCAGGACAACCCAGGCCGGCATCAGACAAACGCACAAATGCACCAAAAAGAACCACACACAATGCCAATCCCACAGCCAACCAGGCCAGATGCTTATATTTCATTGATTAACCTTTTCTTTTCACCAATAATTTTAAATCTTTAATAATCTCTTCGGGTTTATTATCCGCCGTAAAAGCCATCATAAGATAGCCTTCCGGTGCCACCACATAAAGACCCTTACCATGCCCCAATGATTTTTTTGACATTTCATTCAACATATCATTGAGTTGTTTTTCACCCCGGGTGGCCACCTTCTTGATGTGATTATAGGGGTCTTCATTGATGTCCTCAAAATCTTTAGCCAACAACATCAATTCTAATTTATCGGCATTTTGAGCCAAAGTCAGATTAAAGCGGTGTAATTTATCTTCCCAGGCAAAACAGGCTTTATCGCATAGATCGGGTGTGCGATAAATTAAAGTCCAGTGATTGGGTAAATCGTTAACCCATTCTGCATCCGTGAAATCAGCCGGTTTAATCGGGGGAGAGATAAAAACACCGTGATTTTTTGTCTTGTCCGGTTCAAAGTCAATCAGTCCTGAACCAAGCACATACGCCACCACCACCGGTATCGCAAACAATAAAAAAACCACTAAGATAATCAGCCTGTTTTTATTTTTTAATTGCATATGTTTTTCGTAAATAATAAAGATAAATTAAACACAAAGCCAATGCCATGATAAACCACTGAAAAGCGTAGGCGCGGTGTCTGGCTGCGGTCATCATGGGTGCTTGCCAATCTCGCACAAACCCGTGTTCTGCCGCGGTATCCAGTTTTATCACCCGATTGAGAATATCACAATCGCCCCGTTGGCATAATTGCTGTGTCAAAAACAGCCGGGTTTGGTCTTTCGGTAAATAGGTCACCTGTTGCCGCGACTTATTCTGTAAAATCTGGTCGCCTAATTGTACACCCGGACGTGGCCAGGCAGCCAACATACCGATAAGTTCTACTTCATCTTCCGGTACAGCAATTTCAATATCCGCTGAAACGGTCCAGCCGCGATTAACCAGCAACCAGACATGATCTTCTGTTTGAAAGGCGGTCAACACATAATAACCCACCTGTCCATCATGAAATTGGTTGGCCAGTAAAAAATGCGTGTTGTGATAGCGGCCACGAACATGAATGGTCTGATAATCAGACAATTGTTGCCACGACGCCCACTGTCCTGGTTGTCGATAGTCACCGGACTGCATTTGTTGACGAATCTGTTCTTTTTGATTGGCACGATCCAACTGCCAAAATCCGGCCCACACCATGACCATGAATATGAGCAACCACAACAGGCTAAAGCCCCAGGGAAATGAATGCGAAGGTTGCACGGTTTAACCGGTTGCAGCTACTTGTAAGCCATGGGGTACAATCCAACCCATTTTCATAGCCAAAATAATAAACAAAAACAAGGCCACCGACAGTGCCACGCGAACGGTCAAAAAACGGACCGTGTTGTTACTTTGCCCCTTATCTCGGGACAAATAGAAAAGCGCAGAACCCATGCTGTATAAAATAAACAAAAAAGCAATAACAATAATAAATTTCATAACAGCGAAACAAGCGCCACTTGAGCCAACAAGCGACGCTTATATATCAGGCCTCTTAGAGCACGTACACAAAGATAAATAAGCCCAGCCAGACGACATCAACAAAGTGCCAATACCAGGCCACTGCTTCAAAACCAAAATGGTCATCTGCTTTAAAATGACCTTTTATCAATCGAACCGTAATAACGGCAAGCATAATAGTACCTAACGTTACATGAATCCCATGAAACCCGGTTAACATAAAGAACGTTGCACCATAAATACCAGACTTAAGGGTTAAATTCAAATGTTGGTATGCCTCTATGTACTCTTCCACTTGATAAAACAAGAAGGTTGCACCCAACAACACTGTCGCAATCATCCATATAATGGTTTTCTTACGATCACCGGCACGTAAAGCATGGTGTGCAATGGTAATGGTAATGGAACTGGTCAACAGCAACAATGTGTTTACCAAAGGCAACGAAAAGGCACTGATGGTTTCAAAACGACCATTTAAGTCACCAGGGCCGTTGGTTGGCCACACAGATTCATAACCGGACCAGAGTTGGACATTGGTGGCTAAATTAGTGCCCTCGCCGCCTAACCAAGGCACTGCAAAGGTTCTGGCATAAAATAAAGCGCCAAAAAATGAAGCGAAAAACATTACTTCAGAAAAAATAAACCAGATCATGCCGGCACGAAAAGAGGCATCCACCTGTTTGTTGTAGAGGTTGTCTTCACTTTCTTTAATGACTTCTCCGAACCAACCAAAAAACATCACTATCAAAATGGCAAAGCCCAAATACATGAGCCATGGCGTGCTGGGTTCAGCATCCATACTGTTGAATTTTAGACTGGCACCAATCACGGTGATAAAAAGACCAACACAAGCAACAATCGGCCACTTAGCGGTATGGGGTACGTAATATTGATTTTCACTTATTTCTGTCATGATTCATTACTCGATATTAACTGTTATTATGCGGATTATTTGTGATCGACGCAGCTGACTCGGTCACTTGATATTTATTAAAGAAGGTATAGGACAAGGTTACCAATTTCACATCCTCAGGTAAATCACTGCTGATAATAAAGGTCAGCGGCATGTTCATTTCCTCGCCGGCTTTTAATAATTGTTCGGTAAAACAAAAACACTCAGTCTTATTAAAATACTTGGATGCCTTAGCCGGTGCAACACTGGGAACGGCTTGCCCGATAATTTCAACGGCAGCGGTGTTTTTTGCCACATATTCGGTGTGATAAAGTGTTCCCAGTTTAACTTCCATAGAAAATTCAGTCGGATGAAAATCCCAGGGCAAATCACTTTTCACATTGCCATCAAATTGCACCGTTACGGTGCGATTGTCATCAACAGCAGGTTGGTTTTTTTCCACCTTATCGGCAGTGGTGACACCGGTCTTCCCATTTAAACCGGTAATATCACAAACCACATCATACAAGGGCACCAGCCCATAACCAAAACCCACCATCAATACAGCAATGGCCAGTAAGGATTTTATGGTATTTCCGACACTATTAAACATTGGCTTGTTGTAACACTAAAAATACAGACCATAAAAATAAGCCAACAGCCACCAACCCTAAGATGGCGACTGTTTTCTTAATCCCTCGTCGTTGCTGCGGGGTATGTTCTTTACGTGGTTCCATTAATGGCTATCACCATGGGCCATTTTACTTAAATCAACCGGCTTATATTCTTCAAAGGTATGATGCGGTGCCGGTGACGGTACCGTCCATTCAAGTCCTTTGGCACCATCCCATACTTCTGCGGTGGCTTTTTGTCCGCCGCGAACAGTTTTAATGACAATATACACAAAGAACACTTGTGCCAGGCCAAAGGCAAAACCACCGATACTTGACCACATATTAAATTCAGCGAACTGGGTGGAGTAATCCGGAATACGTCGCGGCATGCCGGCCAATCCCAAGAAATGCTGCGGGAAGAACAAGACATTCACGGATATCGCCGACCACCAAAAGTGGATTTTACCCAGGCGCTCATCGTACATGTGGCCGGTCCATTTCGGCAACCAGTAATAAGCCGCGGCAATAATGGCAAAAACCGATCCCGGTACCAACACATAATGGAAATGCGCGACAATAAAGTAAGTGTCATGATACTGTAAATCCACCGGTGCCAACGCCATCATCACCCCGGAAAAACCACCAATGGTGAATAATGCCACAAAGGCAATGGAAAATAACATCGGCGTTTCAAAGGTCATGGCACCGCGCCACATGGTGGCCAGCCAGTTAAACACTTTTACCCCGGTGGGCACCGCAATCAACATGGTGGCATACATAAAGTACAGCTGGCCGCCTAATGGCATACCCACAGAGAACATGTGATGTGCCCAAACAATAAAGGATAAGAAGGCAATGGCCGCGGTGGCATACACCATGGAAACATAGCCAAACAGCCGTTTACGGGCAAAGGTTGGAATGATTTCTGAGACAATACCAAAAGACGGTAAAATCATAATATACACTTCGGGGTGACCAAAGAACCAGAAAATATGCTGGAACATGACCGGATCACCACCACCGGCGGCATTAAAAAAGCTGGTACCGAAATAACGATCCGTCAACAACATGGTTACGGCACCGGCCAATACCGGCATCACCAGAATCAGTAAAAAGGCCGTAATCAGCCAGGTCCAGACAAACATCGGCATATTCAAATAACCGACATTAGGCGCACGCATATTGACAATGGTGGCAATAATATTGATGGCGCCTAAAATCGAGGAAATACCCATTAAATGTACAGCGAACACTAAAAACGCCACATTTTGGCCACCCTGCAACACCAACGGCGGATACATGGTCCAACCACCGGCCGGTGCGCCACCGGGCATAAAAAAGGTGGATGCCAGAACCACAAAAGCAAACGGCAGTAACCAAAATGAGAAGTTATTTAATCGCGGCAAAGCCATGTCCGGCGCCCCAATCATCATCGGTACCATCCAGTTGGCGAGACCCACAAAGGCCGGCATGACCGCACCGAAAATCATAAACAGGGCGTGCATGGTGGTCATCTGGTTGAAAAAGAACGGTTCCACAAATTGCAGACCCGGCTGGAATAATTCCAGACGAATAACCATGGCCATAGAGCCGCCCAAAATAAACATCGCCAAAGCAAACACCAGGTACATAGTACCAATGTCTTTATGGTTGGTGGTTAATAACCAGCGATTAACAAAACCTTTGGGCTTGTGATCGTGGTCGTGACTCAATTCATCATGTGTAATGTCGTGACTCATTGTTTTATTCCTCGAATTTATTGTAAAACGGCTTCAATATCAGCCGGTTGCACGCGATCACCGGTTTCATGACCGAATGAATTACGGGTATAGGTTATGACGGCTGCAACGTCTTCTGCCGGCAACATTTTGCCAAAGGGTGCCATGGCAGTGCCGGCGACACCATTTACCACAATATCTATATGCTTATTAATATCACCGGTGGTTACCTGGCTGTCAATGAGTGACGGAAATGCCGGCGGCATGCCGCTGCCATCGATTTTATGGCAGGCCAGACATTGTGTGTTATAGACTTCTTCACCACGCGCCATAAGCTTGTCCATTGACCACCCCCCGTCTGATTGTTCATTCTCATTACTGGCGGTCACTTCTTGTGCCTGGCTTTCTTCCGTCTGTTCATCCGGCACTTGTTCGTTAGTTTCATTCGATGTCGCTTCTGTCAGAGACTCGCCCATTTCTGTGGACGATGTTTCACCGACATCTGCCCTATTTGTGTCTGCCTCATCGGATTGAGCAGATTCTGTCATGCCGGTGCCA
>CAZWVE010000018.1:0-11280 GCA_964636925.1 uncultured Marinicella sp. | reverse complement strand
CAGTCGGTTCGCGTTGACTTTATCAAATTCTGACACAATGCGTTCAATACCGGCCTCGATTTAATCGGCATAATCATTTAGTTGATCTTTATCTAAACGGGTGTTGTTATCCAGCGCTTCAATAATACTGTCACGATTAACGCCTTCAAACTTATTGGCAATAATTGTCGTCAGAGTATTGGGATCATTTAAAATTTCATCCAAATCCTGCTGCAATTGCTCTTTTGAAAAACGTTCCGGCGTGGCTTCAGCCAGACGCTGACGAAATTCCGCCAGGCGTTTATCGACATCCGCTTTTTCCTGGTTGGTAAAATTAGCCACAACATGTTTTATACCGTCGATGGCACCATCACCTTGCGCATAACTTTCCCGCAATTCATCCATTAATTCACGTAATTGCTGTGCTTTTTTCCTGGCTTCTTCGTCGGGCAGATTTTCCTGCTTGTTGATGGCCTGTGATAATACCTGTTGAATCACCATCCACATGGCACTGTTATCACGGTGCCGGGATTTTTTCACCATATCATTCAAATCAGATCTCAAATCTTCATAATCCGGGACCTTACGATCTAATTGCGTGCTGAAGGCATCGACTTTTTGCGACACCGCCTGCCAATCAAACTGATGGTCTAACTCATCTTTAAGGGTACCGACTCCATGACGAATGATGTTTTCCATCTTCTTTTGCTCAGAAGGTTCGAACAACCCGGCCACCGCTTTAGAACCACTTTTGATTCCGGCTGTTACTGTCGCCATTAAATTGCCCACGACAGTGCCGGCCACTTTGGTTTCCAAATAAAAGAGTAATATAAAGAACACCGCCCAAATAACCAATGCCATAACCACCGCTGTCATGGGTGTTTGTATAACACTTAAATTAATGGCCAGTGCAGTTCCGACAAACAGCGCAATACACGTCGTTAAGACACTCCAAAGACCAAAGCCGCTAGTGACTTTGACGCCCATACTCATGCCATCGTTTTCATCACTGTTGATGTCACGACTGCGCGATTCATCGGGCGAAACATCTAATTTAGCATCCACATAACGGCTGCGTACATCACCAATGGCAGATATACCCATGGCCACGGACAATGCTGTCAACACAAACTGAATCGCCAGCGCTAAAATCACACCAGTGATGATGGCGGTGAAATAATTAGCAGAGATAACCGGCGTATCGACCACGGTCACTGGTTGCGCGGTCAGCACACCCAAAGGAAGTATTAAAAATAGAAACATCATTATTCTTTTCATTTTTTGCTCTCTTTTTAAAGAACATTTACGATAACAAATGAAGGTTAATAAGATGTAAAACAAACCTTAACAGAACATAAAATATAATTTAATATCAATTATTTATGGTTTATCTGGGCGATTGTGGCACGATCCGTATAGACTCGCGCTGGTAACCCAGTGCCACGACCCGGTCTATTAATTGGGCTAATGTTTCCTCTGCAATAACCGGTTCACGGGCCATAACCCAGACATAATCGCGCTTACTGCGGGCAATAATGGTGTGCTGATAATCGACATCCACATAACTGATAATAAATTCTGACTTAAACGGCCATATAAACTGCATTTTCCAATAGGCATTGGACCCATCCTGAACAAAGCCTGTGGGGTGGTAAACCTTTTCTTCTCCGGTAAAACTGCCTTGATTGAAATGAAAAGTGGTGGCTATTTTCCGGCTCGATTCACGCACATAGCTTTCAACGGCATTAAAGGCTTCGTCTTCGATAAAGGTGGGAATATGCGCCAACACATACCAGTCTCCCATAAAAGCATCCAAATCAACATTCTCAGCGCGCTGTATCGGCGAGGTGGAACGACAGGCATAAAGACTTAACATCGCCACAGACAGTAACAAAACAAGGATTATTTTCACAGTTTCACCGGATTACGTTAAAACCATAGGCTACCAAACAGCCAGTGAAAATAAGGTCAAGTTTAGTTTCTTGTCCTGATTTTTAGGTCACAATACAGTACACTGTTGGTTTTAATACCACGCCTGATTATGCTTGACCTTAGCTGGGTTCGTCATCAATTTCCCGGTTTAACACAAACCGCTGATTGTTTATTGGACAACGCCGGCGGCTCACAAATCGCACAAACCGCGATTGATGCTATAACTAATTTCCTGACCCAGTGTCATGTGCAATTGGGGGCTGACTACAGAACTTCTCAACGAGCAGCCCAAAGAATAGCCAAAGCCCAGTCAGATATCGTAATTTGGCTCAATGCCAGACAAAAAGAAGAGCTTATTGTTGGCGCTTCCAGTACCTGGCTCACCCGCATGCTGAGCTGGCAATTGGCACAAACCTGGCAGCCCGGCGACGAAATCATTATTACCGATGTGGATCATGAAGCCAACCGCGGTTGTTGGCTGGATTTACAAAATCAAGGTATTGTTGTTAAACATTGGCGCATCAATGCAGAGTCGCAAACCATCGAAATCGAGGACTTAAGAGACATACTCAGCGATAAAACCCGTCTCGTCTGTTGCACCCATGTGTCGAATATTGATGGTCACATCAATCCGATTAAAGCATGGACTGACATTGTTCATCAACATGGTGCTGAAATCTGTGTTGACGGCGTTGCCTATGCCCCACATCGCCGACCGGATGTTCAGGCACTGGATGTGGATTACTACTTTTTCAGTTTTTATAAAACATTCGGGCCCCACCAAGCCGTTCTCTACGGTAAACACGATTGCTTACAACGCCTGCCGGGCATCAACCACCATTTTATCGAAGACAGTCCGTACCGTTTCCAACCCGGTAACGTTAATTACGAACTCATGTGTGGCGTGCACGGTGCCCTTCAATATCTGCAAAAACTGGGCCGACATCACGGCGCCCAGGCTTCGCCGCGGGACGAATTAAGCCGGGCCTATGACATGATAGCCAATTACGAACAACATCTGATTACACCACTGCTTGAATTTTTAGCTGAGCACCCGATGATTGAACGCTATCCGGGACAGGTCATCGCCTGGCAACACATTGAAAATTATCAGCCTTACAAAGTGCCGCTTGGTCCGGTCACGGGTTATCGACAAATCGCTGACTGGATTGAAACCGAGGGACGTGTGACCCGCACTTTTTATAAATACGAAGGTCCAGACCGGTCCTACGCTGAAGTGTATAAAAATTATCTCGATGCCCTTAACAATGAAGGCTTTACCATCCTGGGGGAAGGCATGTCCGCTGATCGCAAAGGCAATGAAGTCGGTTCAAGACAATGGATGGAAGTGGTGTTCCGAACCAATCCGGCAACCAAACCCGGTGCTGTCGGCACCCTATTTTCAGGCACAGCCTCTTCGGGTGGTGCCGGTGCCATCGTGGCCAGTAAAGAACGGCCTGTAGGAACAGCCTATGTGCTTATCTTTGTTGAACAACATTCAAAAAACTACATCGGCACCTTAATTGACATCATCGAAGTCGAAGCCGCCAAAACCGGTCTGGTGGTGATTGATGCCGAGGCCATCGGTTCTGATATCGAAGAATACGGTCGGGTTGTCTTAGACGGTATTGTTTTTGAATTTGATAAAGCCACCATTCAACCCGAATCGAAACCGGCACTTAACGCCATCGCCAGCTATCTGGACAATCATCCGGAGCAGTCGTTTTATGTGGTCGGTCATACCGATTCAAAAGGTACCTTTGCCTATAATCAAAACTATCCAGCGACCGTGCCCACGCCGTCCGCGAAGCATTGATTAATGATTACGGCATTCAAGCAGACCGCTTACAAGCCCACGGCGTGGGTCCATTGGTTCCGGTTTTTTCCAACACCAGTGACGCCGGTCGCGACAAAAACAGACGGGTTGAACTGGTGGAACAGTAAAAGATAATAATCGCTGTTGAGCGGTATAACCTCTGGCAGGCCATATTGTGAGTATTCACCGCTTTTTTCAGTAATAATCGATTGATTTTAGGATATTGTTACGGCCGTTTCGGCAAAAACAGCCAGTGGATGGGTGGTGGCAACCACCACCGCAACGCGGTCACCGATGGCGATGGCGTTTTCGTGACTGGCGCGAACTTTGACTAAATGACCGCTGTCGAGGGTGACTGCATAGAGCCTGGATTCACCTTCGAAACGTTGCCATTCAATATGCCCGTTGCCGCCTTCAGCGACACCGTGTACGGACAAGTCATCAGGACGAATCAGAATATCACCCTGTGTTAAGTTTGACTGCTGTCTGATTGGCGCACTGCCCAATTCAGTTCGGGCACAAGTGTTTTCAAAAGTAGCCGGTAAAAATGAGGCTTCGCCTAAAAAGTCCGCGACAAAACGACTTTGCGGTTGATCGAAACACAGCTCGGGTGAGGCAATTTGCTCTAATTGACCCTGATTGAGAATGCCGACCCGATCACCCACGGACAGCGCTTCGTCTTGATCATGTGTAACCCAAATAGCCGGAACTCTGGCTGTTTTTAAGGCGTTTCGAATTTCCCAGCGCAAACTGTCTTTTAAAGCCGCATCCAAATTGGACAACGGTTCATCCAACAGCACAAAGTCAGGCTCATGGGCCAGGGTTCTGGCCAGAGCCACCCGTTGCTTTTGACCGCCTGATAAGCGTCCTGGTTTGGCCTGTCTTAAGGCGTCTAACCCAAGCAGCTGTATCCAATGATCTGCCAATGACCTGTCTGTTAATTTAAAACAGACGTTTTGCTCAACGGTCAAGTGTGGGAATAAAGCAAAATCCTGAAATACCATACCCACGTTACGTTTTTCCGGTGCCACTTTCTTTTTGGCTGTTGCGGTCCAGGCAGGTGTACTGATTTCACCCTCGGTGATTGGCACCAAGCCTGCCAGGGCTTGTAAAATGGTGGTTTTACCACAACCGGTGGGGCCAATTAACATCAATATCTCATCGTCACCGAGTTCTAAGTTGAATTGATCAACCACCCGGTTTTCACCATAATTGACTGTTAAGTTTTTGACCAGAAGCATTATCGTTGGTTACCTTCATTAATTGAAAATTCTGCGCGTCGTTCACCGCCCAACAATAAAATAAGGCCAAAACCTGAAATCACAACCAGCATAAGGCCCGGCATCGCTGCCCGACCAAAATAACCGGCCTCATAAACACGCCATAAATAGGTCGCCAGCGTCTCAAATCCGGTCGGACCCAGCATCAGTGTGGCAGGCAGTTCACGCATGGCTTCTAAGAAAACCAGGGCCGCACCGGCAATCATACCACGCAGGGTTAATGGCAAGGTGACCCGCATAAAAGCTTCCCGCGGACCGGCACCCAAAGCTCTGGCAGCTTTCACCAAACCACCGTCTAAATTTTCTGTGGTGGTTCGGATGCTGCCCACGGCCAACGGTAAGAATCGCAAAACATAGGCCAATACCAACAAAGCCAGCGTTTGGTATAAAAAGGGCAACTTCAGTCCCAAATACACCAGCGCTGTACCCATAACAATGCCGGGCACACCGAAACCAAAATAGGTAACACGCTCCATAATGCGTCCGGCTTTACCGCTAATGGCCGCATGGGCCACCGGCAAAGCCAAAATAACCGCGACAATTGCGGCCAGGAAGGAAGCATACGCCGAATTCCAGGCAAACATCCATTCAAAACCACCGCTGCCCTCGCGCAACAACCACACCAGAAAAATTGCCAGCGGTAATACCACTGCCAATAAAAATGGCGGCAAGGCGGCCAGTTGCATCAACACCGCCTGGCGCCGTGACGGCCAAAATAATAAGTGCTTACCCGGCTGTTCCCGCGTGGCTTTAACCCTGGACTCTAAATATAAAACCAAAATCACCACCACCATGAGTTGCAACGACAACATCGCTGCCTGGCTTAAACCAAAGGCATTGTATTCAACAAAAATAACCCGGGTAAAGGTATCCAAACCCAAAATAGCGGGTGTCCCAAAATCAGACAACGCATAGAGCGCGGCCAGTAAAGCACCTGCCGCAACACTGTTGACCAAACGCGGTAACACAATACGTCGAATACTGGTCATAACTGACACCCCTAAGGTGCGCGAGGCATTGATTAAACTGGCATCCTGGCTCAGTAAGGCGGCCCGTGTGGTCAGCATAACAAAGGGATAGGTATATAATGACATGACCATGGCCGTACCCCATAAGCCACTGACCGACGGTGTGCTTATACCCAGCAGATTCTCAATCTCACCACCGCGACCAAAAGAAAAATACATGGTAAATGCGCCCACATAGCTCGGCATGGCCAGTGGCGCAGCCAGCAGAATCAACCACAAGCGGCGCAGGGGCATCTGCACATAAGCCGTGAAAAATGCCAGGGGCACCCCGATAATTACCGCACCAATGACGGTGAGCACCATAAGCGACAGGGTATGGCCCAAAACCGCCAAATTACGGGCATCAAACAATTCAGCGCTGTCCGCGGCCAGTTGCACCAGAACCACAACCGGCAATAAGGCCAACAGCGCTATTAAAAGTGCCAGTGGATAAGATTTTGGCCAGGTTCTCACAAGACGCCGACTTTCCTCATTAAATCCAGGGTCGGCCGAATATCCGCCAGTTGGCGTAAATCCATTTTTGGTGGGGACAGGGTTGCCAATGGCACCAGACCTTCCGGCGCAGCGACACCTTTGACCAGTGGGATTTCATAGGCTTCACGGGATAAATAAGACTGCACCTCTTGTGTTAGTAAATAGCGTATAAAATTCACCGGTAAATCACCTTCACTCAAGGCCACAACACCACTGGCATTAACCAGACAACCGGCATCATTTTTGGTAAAAGCCAAATCGACCCTGGCATCCGGTTTGCCGGCTTTTAAGCGCAAGGTGTAATAATGGTTGGCAAACCCCAAATCCACTTCCCCACGTTCCACGCCCATGACCACACCCAATTCGCCGGCGTAAGATTTGGCATGTCGGCTAACGCCTTTGAGCCAGGCGGCAGTGGCTTCTTCACCTTCCAATAGTCGCATCGCAGTAATAAAAGACTGAAAGGATGCATAAGCCGGCGCCCAACCTATTTGTAAATCACTGTCGGCCAGTGCCATCACCTGATCGGGAATCTGTGCAGTTGAGACCCGTTCGGTGTTATAGGGTAAGGTCCGAATGCGGCCGGTGACCGGTGTCCATCCGTTATATTGAAAGCCGGGCTTTAACTGTTGACTGATATCATCGGGTAATGGCTGTGCCAGTCCGCTGTCGGTCATTAAACCGATGGCGCCGGTATCCACTGCCCAGAACAAATCCGCACGACGGACCCCGGCTTTGGACTCAGCCACCAGTGTATTGGCCAGGGCTGCAGTAGCCCCGCGACGGATTTGCAGGTTTAATTTGGGATTACGTTTTTTAATGGCATCAATCACATTTTCATAAAGACCGCCTTCACCACGCCCCAAATATAAGGTGAGATCACCCGCCAGTTCAGGTAAGTCATGAACGGACACAGCCTGCTGAACAGTAGCATATGCCGAAGTTAAGGGCCAGGGTAATGAAGCGCCAATTCCGGCCATGGCCAGGCCTTGAATAAATTGTCTGCGTTGCATAAAAAATCCTTAAAAAACAGATTTACGGTCGGCTTCTGCGTCCACCAGTAATTGTTTTGCTTTATTCAATTTCTGTTTCATCATCTCTACCACCTGACGAACCTGATCGACACTTTCCTTGCCTTCTATCGCCTGTGGTAAAGTCACATTAAAGTCTTTTTCCAGATCTTCAACCAGTTGAGCGTCTTGCTCAATCAAAGCCCCTTCGATGCCCTCAAAACGCTGTAGATACGTATCATGGACTAAGGATATGGCGACATCAGTTAACTGTTCAGCGTATTTTGCCACAACACGATCCAAACGTGATTTAATATCTTCAATAATGTCAGGTCCATGGGTGGGTTCAACTTCGGCGGTTTTAATTTTTTCAATTAAACCGCGCTGCTGATAGCTCGCGGCCAACTTAACGGCACCCAAAGCCTGCCATAAAGCCTGCGATAATTTGTCTTGCTGCCGGCGCACTTCTTTCACCGGTTTGCCTTCATCAATACCCAGCTTAATGCCATAAATAGCCTGCCAGATATTGGCATAAATCGGAATAAACTGCGTCTCTATGGCCGCATGAAAGTCAACTTCCTCCCAAAAGTCAATAAGCTTTTTGGTGTTGACTGCGTCCTGCCCCTGCATTTCATAAGTATCCACTTCAGCCTTATACTTATCCAACAACCAGTGAACTTCTTTCGTATAATCAGAAATATGCTCCTGCAAATGATTAACCTGATCGGTAATTTCACCGTTCGCATGGGTATGTTGAGAAAATAATGGCACAACCAGTAGTAAGGCCATAAGAAATTTTGTGGGTATTGTTTTTATCATTGTCATAGTCAATCCAGATTAGAATTTAACGTGCAAATGATACTTATTCTTATCTAAAAAGTAAAGGGTTTCCCTTATTAACAAAGCAATAAACATATGTCACATGATCGTAGGTTGGGCTAAGCAACGCGCAGCCCAACATTCATGTTATCGGAAAACCAATTAAAAAATCAAAACAATTCTTTTAACAATCCCTTTAACCGCTTGCCCGATACCTTTTGCTGTGTACCAAGGCTTTGGGCAAACAGCGAAACACGGTATTCCTGCAGAGTCATTAAAAAGTCCTGATGGCCCCGGGTGAAAACAGGTGCATCTTCACAACGTTGATAAAAAGGCTCACTGACCTCAGACAGTTGTGCCAACTTATCAGCTTCTTTTTGCGGGGAGTGTAAGGCGGTTTCCAGGCGCATGTTGAGGGCTTCTAAATAACGGGGATAGTGTTTAAGTTCTGACAAACTGACAATTTTTAAAAAGCCGTCGTAGATAAGATAATCGAGTTCTTGAATCATGTCGTTGTAACTGGCTTCGGTTAACTTGTCGCTGTGTTGTTCGATGGATTGCCAGGTTTCGTACCAGGCCACCAGAACCTGATTGAGGATCTCCAGCCACTGATACACATCGCGATAAAGGCTGGATGACATTTGTTCGGCAAGCTGATCGAATTCGGCCTGGTTACGAACCGGGTGGTTGTTTATAATGCCGGCCTCCAGGCGGGCATTAATCACCGCATCAATCAATGTTGTGTCGGTAGCCAGACTGTCCCAGGCCATCGCTGCTTTCAGGTTGGGGCTGATTTTTCGACATGTCTTGGTGATTTTCGGGTATTTAATTTGCAACAATCGTTTAATGCCCCGGGTATGTTCCTGGCTGGCTTGTTCTTCGGTTTCGAAAAAACGTAAACCCACGGCATCGGTTTGATCCACCACCGCCGGATAGGCTGGCAAGCCGTTATCGAGAGTCACCACCGGTTCGATGGTTTTAAACACCCAGTCGGTGGCACCATTAATTTGGCGATTTTCGCTGGCGGATTTCTGAAAGCTGATATTGGCGGCCTGTTGGTGTCCGCTTTGCATCTCTTCAAAGTTTCGGCCTTGATAGACAATTTTATTGTTGCGGTTGGTCACTTCATAACGGAAGCGCAGATGCGGCGGCAATGCCACCGCTTGCCAGTCTTCAATAGCGGTTTCCAGACCGTTTTTTTGCCGAACAATGGTCACCAGTTGTTGGTAAAAATCTCGGTCAGGTTGTAATAATTCGACAATGACATCTGCATAATGATTCACCGGGATTAAACCCCGTCGCAGACTTTTGGGCAGTCCTTTAATCAACGCCACAATTTTTTCGTGTAATAATCCCGGCACAAGGTATTCAAAATCATTGGCATTCAGGGCGTTCAGCCAGGCCAGTTTTAAATGCGCGGTAACGCCATCATCGTCCTGCTCCGGGGCGAACACATAACTTAACGGGATGGTTAATTGTCGGATTTGAATATGATCGGGGAATTGTTCTTGCGCCGGTGTTTGCGCACGGTTTTGATAGAAGTCTTCGGCACTAAAATGCAGCGGTTGGCCGGATTGTTTTTTCAGCCATTTTTTTAATTGGGGTTCAGAATAAATGCTTTCGGGAATCCGTTCGTCATACAACTGATACAAAGCCGTCGGCTCAATCAATAAATCGCGCTTCCGGTGGCGGTCTTCTTCGGCTTCAATTTCTGCCATCAAACGGCTGTTGTGGCGGTAAAAATCCAGACGCGTGTTGAGCTGCCGTGCCACCAGACCCTGTTCAATAAACAACTGTCGGGCCGTTTGCGGGTCGTGGGGTCCATAGTGCACCCGTTCGCGTTCCTCCACATTAAGGCCCAGTAAAGTGCTGCGCCGATAACCCATCACCGAGCCCTGTTTTTTTGACCAGTAAGGATCGTAATAACTGTGTTTGATTAAATGCGCACCGGCTTGCTTAATTTGAGCCACCGTGACCTGCGCCGCCATACGTGCATAAACCTGGCTGGTATGAACAATTTCCGCTGCCACCACCCATTTGGGTTGTCGCGTGAACAAGACTGAGCCGGGAAACAGCATAAATTTTTTATTGCGGGTTCCCAGATACACGCGATCGGCGTGAAATTGACCAATGTGCGAAATAAACCCGCTTAAGATGGCCTGATGCTGCAGGTCCGGGCTTGCGGATTCTTTTTTGGCATGCATTTTTTGTTGTTTCAGCATCTGTGATAACTGGCGATGAACGTCTTTCCATTCCATGTATTTTTTTATGCTGATAAAATTTTTATGACACCACTGTTTAAATTGCTTATTACCGAGCGTTTTACGGGTTTCGTTCAGGATGCGCCATAAGTGCAAGATGGCTGTGAAATCAGAATCTTCATCGGCGTATTTTTGATGGGCCTTATCGGCTGCCTGCGCGGCTTCTAAGGGTCGTTCTCTGGGGTCTTGTACCGCCAACATTGACACCATCACCAGGATGTCTTTTAAACAGCCCAGTTCATGGGCAGACAATACAATCCGTGCCAACTGGACATCAATGGGTAAATGCGCCATCATTCGACCGACCTGCGTCAGTTGGCGACCTTCGTCAATCGCTTGCAATTCGAACAACAGCTGATAGCCGTCACTGATTTGCTTCATATCGGGGTTATCAATAAAAGGAAAATCCTCCAAATCCCCAAGTTGCAACACCTGTGTTTGTAAAATCACAGCGGCCAACGAAGTGCGCAGTATTTCCGCATCGCTGTGCTCAGGTCGCGATTCAAAATCCGCTTCACTATAGAGTCGATAACAATGCCCCGGCGCAATTCGGCCACAACGACCCCGACGTTGATTGGCACTGTCCTGGGCAATCGGTTCCACTTGCAATCCCTGAATTTTACTGCGCGCCGAATAACGACTGATGCGGGCCAAGCCACTGTCAATAACCGCATGAATGCG
>CAZWVE010000017.1:0-11656 GCA_964636925.1 uncultured Marinicella sp. | reverse complement strand
GCCCCGATGAAATTGCCCGTTTCTTAGAAGATTTTCGCTTACTGCACGGCAACAAACCTCAACCGAGTAAACTCATCAGCCTCAAAGTCCCCGTGCCTCTACTCAATGCATTTCGGTTTCAATGCGAGCAGCAAGGCTTAAAGTACCAAACACATATCAAAACATTAATGAAAGACTGGCTTTAGGCTAAAACAATTCATTTATAAAAAATTTATACGGAAGTCGTCTAAAAATAACAAGAGCCCGTTAAAGCATTCAGCCATCTTAAGCTCCGTTATGATTATGTATAAGTTCAGGCACAACAAATTGGTTATTTAAGCTATTTCGGCACATCATGTTTGGAGATATTTTGTTCTGCCATCACCTCATCGGCATAGGATTGGTCTTTTGTTCTGGCATTTCGGTCATTGGGTAAGTCCGCATCGGTCACCAAATCCAGTTCGGCGGTTACCGAGAAATGATCTGATCCTTTGAGGCGATGTCGTTGCAGGTCAAGCAGTTGAAAGTGACGGCTGACAAAGATGTGATCCAAAGGCCAGCGAAGCAAGGGAATGGCGGCATGAAAAGTATTAAGAAAACAACGACCAATGCGGACATCGCGCAAACCACTGATACGCTTAAAAGCGCGCAGTGGTTTCGACCAGGGAACGTCATTTAAATCACCGGCCATTAACAGTGGTTCTGTCATGCCGTTAAGTTTTCGGGCCAGCGCCAGTAATTCGGCATCCCGCTCGGTGGATTCTTCGTTTTCAGAGGGGCTCGGGGGTGCCGGGTGCATAAAATGTGCCAACACCTGATGATCATTAATATCCAGACAAACGTGCACCGAAGGGACAAAATCCTGCACCAAATGATTGACCTGGATATCGCTCATAGGAAATTTTGACAAGATATGCATACCGTACATGCGTTCATTGGGCTGACAAACGCGATGGGGATAATCTGTTGCCAGTTGTTGTAACGCCTGATGCCATTGTTGATTGGTTTCCATGCAAACAAGCACATCCGGTTGCTGTTGTGCCACCAATGCCAATAACGCTGAGTAGTGGTCATTTTTCATCAACACGTTACTGATCATCAGTTTGAATTGGCTTGGATTATCTTTTTTGCTCACATCAGACACCTCCTTTTCATGCCAGGATGTGTAGGGATACAAATAGTAAGCCTGTATCGCTAAACATACGATAATCAATATCAGCATAAAATAATCCACAGGTGTTAAAGCAGACAGGAAAAATGGCGCCAATAACACTAAAATTAATGCCAGAACGAAACCTTGAATACGCACAAAATCAAACACCCGAATCCACCAGATACGCCGTTCGATATAGGGCATCAGGGCGAATATGCCGACAATGGCGGTCACCAGGGTTAAATAAATTTGACTGTCTATAAACGGCATTGACATCAGAGCCACAAATTATTCAATTATAGTAATTATGGCATTAAGTTTTTGATAATTAATCAAATTTATAAGTTAACTCTATTTTTACCACCGGCCATAACATAAAATAATGTTCAAATCAGACTTCGCTTTTCTGAGTACACCTGAACCTGTGAATATATTTTTTATTTAACACTTGAACTATTTGAGATTGATGTTATATTAGATATTTCAAATACTAATGCAAGCGAGAATAACTTTGAACGCGCAACCAACTATGACAAAACGTCTCATGAAAACAGTTATCGTACTGTTGTTAATCTTCAGCCACTGTGTCGCCTTCAGTAACAATGACTGGTTTGAAGTTAAACCCACACAGGTGCCGGAAATCAGAACCTTTCAAGGTCAGGTTGAGGCCATTCAACAGGCCACAGTTTCTGCTCAAACCAATGCGCGCGTGTCCGAGATCCATGTCGATGTCGATGATTATGTGACGGCAGGAACAGTAATTATTGAGTTCACCAATCAAGAGCAAAAGCAAGCAGTTGAAAGGGCCCGGGCCAATCTGGACGCCGCCAGAGCCACAGAAAAACAAGCCATGGCCAATTTTAAGCGCGCACAAAGTATTTTTGAGCGTAAACTGATTTCACAAAGTGAATATGACCAGGCTGAAAGCCAAAAAAACACCGCTGTGGCAGCTGTTAAAACCCAACAAGCGGCCCTTGAAACAGCCCAGACACAATTAGATTACACCTTAATTAAAGCCCCGTTTGACGGTATTGTCACCGCCCGTCATGTCGAGGTGGGTGAAGCGGTCAATGTCGGCACCCCGCTGATGTCAGGCTTGTCCTTAGACCATCTCAGGGTGATTACTCAAATACCCGAATCAATTGCCAACAGTATCAATGGTCATGGTCGGGCAGACGTTGAATTACCTGACGGCACTCGGGTCGAGAGTACCGACTTAACGCTGTTTCCCTATGCCGACCCGGCCAGTAAAACCTTTGAATTACGGGTTAATTTACCACCAAAAACGCCCGGTTTATTTCCCGGTATGTCACTTAAAGTTCATTTTAATCTCGATCAGCAAACGACCCTCATGATTCCCGATCAAACCATTGTCCACCGTGGTGAGCTGAGTTTGGTTTATGTCAAACACGGTGACAAGCAATTACCGCGTCAAATCAGAACAGGTCAACATATTAACACCATGACAGAAGTGATTTCAGGCTTGACACCCGGTGACCAAATTGCTCTTGATCCCCTGGCAACATCAATCCAGGTGCCCAATAACCCTTAATCAGGCTGATTAATACATGAATAAGCAAGACAAATTATCCATTTCCGGGATTCTCGCTAAATACTTTCAAAACAATCAGATAACACCTCTGATTGCGTTGGTTTTGGTGTTATTGGGTGCCTTCGCCGTGGTCGTCACACCGCGTGAAGAGGAGCCCCAAATTGATGTCACTTTTGCCAATGTGATTATTGGTTTGCCCGGCGCTACCGCCAAAGAGGTTGAACAACTCATTACTAATCCCGCTGAGCAGGTTTTAGATGAGTTGTCTGATATTAAGCATATTTACTCCATTTCTCGTCCCGGCATGTCGATTATTACGGTTCGCTTTAAAGTGGGTATTAAACGAAATGATGCCATCGTCCGTCTTTATAATCAGGTTCAGTCAAACAGTGACTGGTTGCCGCGTGATTTGGGAGCCACCACACCCATTATTAAACCCTTAGGAATTGATGATGTTCCGGTATTAACAGCCACCCTATGGAGCGACGATGCCAATAAAACACATCGCGATCTGCTCGAAGTGGCACACAGTCTTGAAAACCAGCTTAAACGCATTCCTGATACCCGTATCATCCGCAGTTTTGGTGGCGGCCAACGGATTGTACATATTGAGATGAGTCCTGTTGACATGCTTAATTATGAAGTCGGCTTTGACGATATTACCCAGGCTTTACAGGCCAGCAATTACAGTCTGCCGATTGTCACCCGGGTGTCAGACAATCAGCTGATTGAAGTTAAAACTGGGCACGCATTTAACCACATTGACGACCTTAAAAACCTTATTGTTAAAGTCTCTGATCAAGGTAATCCGGTTTATTTGCGAGACATCGCACGCATCTACGACGGTGCGGATTCACCCGACTCTTATACCTGGATAGAAGCCGGGTACGCCTGGGGAGCAGGTGTAGCACCGGATTATGCCCCGGCTGTTACCATTGCTGTGGGAAAAAAACCCGGCAGTAATGCCGGTCATATCACCGAATCCATTATCGCAGCCATTGACCAGTTAAAAGAAACAAGAATTCCTGACGATGTGCACGTAGAAATAACCCGGGATTACGGCCAAACCGCCAACGACAAAGCCAACCAACTCATTAAAAAGCTCATTTTTGCTACTATTTCAGTGATTTTTCTGATGCTGTTTGCCATGGGTTGGCGCCAGGCTCTGGTGGTGGGTTTAGCCGTCAGTATGACCCTGGCCATCACCTTATTTGCTTCCTGGGCTTATGGCTTTACTTTAAATCGCGTGTCTTTATTTGCGCTCATATTTTCCATCGGTATCCTGGTGGATGATGCTGTGGTGGTGGTCGAAAACATCCATCGCCGCAGTAAAAATAACAAAAATAAACTTTCAGATATTATACCGCCGGCAGTCGATGAAGTGGGTGGGCCGACTATTTTAGCCACTTTTACCGTGATTGCAGCCTTAATGCCAATGGCCTTTGTCTCGGGATTAATGGGGCCTTATATGAGTCCGATACCTATCAATGCCAGTATGGGTATGCTGTTATCATTACTAATCGCATTAACGATAACGCCCTGGCTGTATGGTAAATTTATCGGCAAGGATCATGGCGAAAAAACCGCTATGACCGCTAAAGATTCGCAAAAAACTTCTCTTTTTCAACGTATATTACCGGTCTTTTTAAAACAAGAAAATGGCCGGACACCCCGTTATCTGTTGATTGGATCTGTGCTGGCATTACTGGTGGTATCCATTTTATTGGTTCCCTTCCAGCAAGTAATTTTAAAAATGCTACCCTTTGACGATAAATCTGAACTACAAATTGTCGTTGATATGAACGAAGGCACGACACTGGAAACCACCAACCAACTGATGGTCGAACTGGTGGCTGAACTGAATCAATTTGAAGACGTGAAGCATGCCGTCGCCTATGCCGGTCTCTCCTCACCGATTAATTTTAACGGCCTTGTCAGACAATACTTTCTGCGTCAGGGATCACATCTTGGTGACATTCAAATTATGCTCACCGACAAGCATGAACGAAATAAACAAAGTCATGAAATTGCCCTGCAGATGCGTGATGTGATTCATGCCATGGCAGAAAAATATGACGCATCCTTAAAAATTGTTGAAGTTCCACCCGGACCGCCGGTCATTTCACCACTGGTGGCAGAGATATATGGCGATCACTATGGACAACAAATCGCTGACTCGAAGGCCATCGAAAAGATATTTCATGACGTAGATTATTTGGTTGATATCGACACCACTGTGGAATACGATGCCCCCAGACAAGTGCTTGAAATCGATTTGCCCAAAGCCATGTTGGCCGGCATCTCTCAACAACAAATTGTCAACACAGTTTACACCGCTCTGGCCGGCGCTGATGTCAGTTATCTACATAACCCACACAATAAATATGCGCAACCCATCCGTATCGAAATAAACCGAAAGCAACAAAATGATTTAAATAAACTGATGACAGTACCCATCAAATCACGTCACGGAGAGTTTGTTCAATTGGGTGAACTGGTTACGGTGGTCGACAGCGTCATTGAAAAATCAATACAACATAAAGATTTACGCCCCATGACCATGGTCACCGCTGATATTGCCGGCGGTGCGGATTCACCGCTGTATGGCATGTTTGGTGCCAAAAAATTGATTGAAGAACAATATCCTGATATTGAACAGTATTTTATTAATCAGCCTTTGATGACCGACCATACATACATTAAATGGGATGGTGAATGGCAAATAACCTATGAAACATTCCGCGATATGGGCATCGCTTATTCGGTGGGCCTGATATTAATCTTTTTATTGATTGTGGCGCACTTTCATTCCTACTTTGTGCCACTGATTATTATGGCGCCGATTCCCTTAACCATCATCGGTATTTTACCCGGCCACTGGCTACTGGGTGCGCAATTCACGGCGACATCCATGATTGGTATGATTGCCTTGGCCGGCATTATTGTCAGGAATTCAATTTTACTGGTGGACTTTGTTCTGATTCAACTGGCTGCCGGCGCCGATTTAAAAACTGCGGTGATTCAATCGGCTGAAGTCCGCGCCAAACCGATTATCCTGACCGCCTTAGCCGCCATGATGGGCGCCTTCTTCATTCTTGATGATCCAATCTTTAACGGCCTGGCCGTGTCACTCATCTTTGGTATTTTAATCTCCACCTTATTAACTTTAGTGGTTATTCCGGTGTTGTTTTATTGGTATCAATCAAGGCAAAACAATAAAACACTGTCTGTTAGATGACGATAATAAAAACATGATTTAATCAAAAATAAAGAACGGCACATCATGTCTAAAGGATTTTATTAAAGTTTAACGATTTATTTTAAACTCAAAACGGTGAAAATAATCTCCACTGACATGAGTGTCATTTATTTTGTTAGTCTGGATTTTCCATTCTTGTACTGCTGTTATCACGGACAGTTCAAAAACACCAGCAGGACTGGCTTGAGTGACTTCAACTTGTTTAACGGTTCCGTCTCTATTTAAGTGAATAAGCGTTTCTACCCAACCTTCCTGTCCGACCAGCAATGCAGTCTCGGGGTAGTCGGGATCAGGGCCAATAACTTTAAAAGAACCGGGTACTTTTACCTGTGCCCGGCTGTCACTTCCTGGTTTTACGGCGCTTTGATGAGATGCTGGCGTCGCAAATGATTTAACTTGTGCTTCACCGGACGGTTTGGTGATTAATTCATTTAATAAAGATGTCGGATTGATTGGCATCCCGACTGGAGTTTCAGAAGGTAATTGATGGTGTTTTATTTTGTTCTGAGAAACAATTTGGGTGCTCGGCAAAAAGCCTGGTGGTGAACTGACTTTTACTTGCGTGGTCAGGACATTATGATGTGAACGCTCTTTATTTATTGTAATTAACGCCATCATTAATAAAAACAAGCCAATTGTAACCGTTAGTCCAAATACCGTCGCCATAAAAAACCGTGCCAACTTCTGCATAAATGTCACCTTTACCGATTAATGATTAATACCATATTATCACAAGCAATCGTTGCCAATTAACAATTATTAACAGTTACCCTACACAGCAGGTTTTGATTTTATTAAAGGAAAATGATTACAAAATTATTTTTGGACCTTAATAATAACGCCCGTGAAATAGTCACAGGCGTTTATTTAACTTTTAAAACGTTTTTTTGTCATAAAACATTGCCGTCACGATCTAAAACAATCGGCTCACCATAACCCATGTCTTTGAGGCGGGATAATTGGGTTTTAGCATCACCGACTACAACATAAATCATATCTTGCTTATCCAGGTATTGATTAATGTAATCACGGGCGCTTGTCAGGGTCATGTTATTCAATACGGCTTGCTCCCTTTCCAGAAAATCATGACCTAAATTAAAACGGGTAACCTGATTTAAAGCACTGAGCAACTGATCCACGGTTTCAAAGCGACGAGTATTTGCCTTACTTAATAAATTTTTAGTGGTGGCCAAATCATCAGCTGTGAAGGTTTCTGCATAGTTACCGATCAGGTCTTTTAAAATTCCTAAGGATTCCAGCGTCACATTACTTCTGACCTGGGTGGCTGCCACAAAGGCACTCGGGTAAAATTCCGAGCGTATGGGGTACGAATAAGCACCATAGGTATAGCCTTTGGTGATACGTAACATTTGTGTCAAGCGCGCACTGGATCCTTCACCCAACCGATTATTGACAATATCAACGGCGGTTAAATCAGAATCTGTACCTATCGGCAACTGTTTGCCTGCAATCAGCACTGACTGTTTGGCATCAGGGACATCCACAAAGTACAACTGTGGTGTTTTTGTGGGTGCACTGGCAGGTAAAAAAGTCAGCCCGATGTCCCTGTTGGGTAATTGTTTATCCAGTCGTTGCAAAGCAGTCATAACGGTTTCCTGATTAATGGCGCCAACCACATTAAATTGCATGAGTTGTGTTGATAGATTGTTTCGGTACCAATCCTTAACATCAGCCAGTTCAATATTTTCTACTGATTCTAAGGTGCCCACTGAAGGCTGGCCGGCGACATGTTCAGCGCCATAGAGTTTTCTGAAAAAAACGTTTTGGGCGATGCTGTTGGGGTTGCCGTAAGCGGCTGTAATATCAGTAAGGGTATTGTTTTTAATACGTTCAAAATCGGCTGCATCAAAACGCGGCTGAAGTAACATTTCAGTCACCAGGTCCATGGTTCTGTCAAAGTTTTGCGCCAGACTTGTCCCTGAAACAGTGATGGCTGTGGTACCCGCTGACACATTAATGCCGGATCCCAATAAACCCACCGCATCTTCAAATTCAGCCGCTGTTTTATGACGGGTGCCCTCTTCCAGCATTTGTGCCAATAAATTTGCTGTGCCGATTTTACCGGCCTTATCCAACATTTGCCCACCGTTAATACGTAAAGTAAAGTTCACCAAAGGTACTTCATCATGTTTAATCCCGGCAACAGCCATGCCGTGATCACTGTGCGCTTCCCAAATGGCCGGTGATTTCAGCGGCGGCAACTCACCCAATGGTGGTTCAGAACGATCGTGCTGGGTGGGTGTGATGACATAATCCTCACTGTCTTCTTCGGTAAACTCAGGTTCTTGTCCGGCGACAATTTGCTCTTCCTGCACAGTAGCCCGCACAGAATCGACTAAGGCCAGATGAGGACTTCCTTTAGGCACAAAACTGGTGATTATGGCGGGTTGATTTTTAATATACTGCTGATATACTCGCATGACATCAGCGGCTGTCACGGCTTTGATGTTGGCGATATCTTGCTTGTAAAACTCGGGATCACCGGCATATTCATTATAGATACCTAACTGAAAAGCTTTATTTAAGACACTGGAAATACCATTATAAAAAGCTGTTTCCTGACGGGCTTTAATTTTTTGTAAATCGGTGACCCGTACACCGCTTTCTTCAAAATCATTCAAGGCCGTATTTAATTCTTGATACACCTGATCTAAATCGACATCTTCATGCCCTCTCACCCGTAAAGTAAAAGTGCCGGCTAACTCCTCAGAACGATTGTAAGCAGAGACTTCAACCGCTAATTGTGTGCTTTTTACCAATTGTGAAAACAACGGTGATTGTTGTCCCCGGGCCAAAATCTCACCCAGTGCATCTAAGGCATAAGCGTCTTCATGGTACTGTTCAACGGTCGGAAAAGTGAGTCGCAACTCTGGTAATTTAGCAAAATTATCTTCATGGTATAAACGTTTGCTTGCCTTTAAACTCACCGGCATGGGCTGTAAAGCTTCAACCGGATTACCCGCCGGAATTTCACCAAACCATTTTTCCACGGAGGTTCTGGCCGTAGCAAAATCAATATCGCCGGCAATCACCAGTGTGGCATTACCCGGGGTGTAATATTTATCATAAAATTCACGGACATCGGTTAAAGTGGCATTTTGCAAATCCTCTAAATCACCAATGACTGTCCAGTTATACGGATGCGATGTAGGAAATAAGGCTTTTTTAATGACATGTGACGTGTGCCCATAGTGACGGTTATCAACACGCTGACGCTTTTCGTTTTTAACAACCTGTTTTTCACGTTCTAAGGTGCCTTGCTTAACAGTATTTATCATGTACCCGAAACGGTCTGAATCGATCCACATGAGTTTTTCAAAGGCGTCTTTGGGGACAACCTCGTAATACATGGTGCCATCAGACCAAGTGCCACCATTGCGGGTACCACCTAATTCCGGAATCATTTTACGGTTGGCACCCATCGGTACATTTTCAGAATTATTAAAGGACATGTGCTCAAAAAAATGGGCAAAGCCGGTGCGGCCGGGTTTTTCACGGTTTGAACCGACATGGACAATGGTGGCAATGGCGACGATGGGGTCAGAACGGTCTTCATGAACAATCACCTCCAAACCATTGTCCAGGGTGAAGGTTTGATAATCAAGTTCAAGATTAATTGATGTAGCCGAATCATTATCACTGATGGATTTAACGTGCTGTGGCTGGCCGCACGCTGTTAGTAAAATGAATAAAATAAGAGCAGCATATTTTGGTCGAAACATAAAAAACCCTCGATAACTAATGCTAAGTTTTACTGACTATACCAGAAACATTTCAAATAACCTGTGAGGAAAGTCATGAATTGAACAGCATCAAATTCAACGACTTAGAAAGTCACTCATCTGAATGCCAGTGCCAGCATCTTAAAAATTCTGAAGAACAAATGTTTGTCAAATTTAATTTTTTCAGGCAAAATAAACATGCTAATAACTCTAAGGTAATAATATGTCTAAATCCATGAACGATATGGTCGAGCATGCAGCCTCGGCTTCGGAATTACTGAAACTAATTTCCAATAAACAGCGTTTGATGATTTTATGCTTACTGCATGAAAATGAAATATCAGTGGGCGCGCTCAATGAACACTTACCTAACTTATCGCAATCGGCCTTATCACAACACCTGGCTCAATTACGTAAAGCGAAATTAGTGAAAACCAAGCGTCAATCACAAACCATTTTATACTCTTTGGCAGACAGTAAAGCTGTTGAAGTCATTCATCTCTTGCACAAACTCTACTGTGGCTCAGGCAACTGAAGCGCAGAACATCTAACAAACTCAAGCTGAAATTGGGGGCATCCCCTCAACAACACGTCGGGGGATGTTAATCAAATCATTGATTAAATCAGCTCAATTACTTCATTGACTTCACTTACGGTGATGACCTTAATGGCCAAATGTTTGGTCCATTGTCCTGCATTGGCTTTGGGAATAATAGCTGTTTTGAAGCCGTGCTGCGCCGCTTCTTTTAATCGATCTTCTCCATTTTGTACCGGCCTTATTTCACCGGTTAACCCGACTTCCCCGAATATCACTGTGCCAGCCGGTAAATAACGATTTTTAAAGCTGGATAAAATCGCCATTAAAATGGCCAAATCTGCGGCTGTTTCCGTGATTTTAATACCGCCGACCGCATTTAAAAACACATCATGATCATGTATCGCCAGCCCACACATACGATGCAACACTGCCAACAACATCGCCAGGCGATTATGTTCTAATCCCACAGATAAGCGACGCGGATTACCCAGAGGGCTTTGATCCACCAGTGCCTGTATTTCCACCAGTAACGGTCGGGTTCCTTCGCGGGTCACCATCACCACGGAGCCGGGTTTGTCTGCTTTATGTTCACTTAAAAAAATAGCCGACGGGTTGTCCACTTCCCGCACACCCCGCTCAGTCATGGCAAACACACCAATTTCATTGACCGCCCCAAAGCGATTTTTAAGAGCCCGTAAAACCCGATAGCGGCTGTTACCATCGCTTTCAAAGTACAGCACCGTATCAACCATATGTTCCAGAATGCGGGGGCCGGCAATACTGCCTTCCTTGGTCACATGACCCACCAGAATTACAGTGATTTTATGTTGTTTGGCCATTCGAACTAATTGTGCGGCCGTTTCCTTAACTTGTGACACAGAACCCGGAATGGACGTTAATTCTTCACTAAACAGAGTTTGTATCGAATCAATGACCACCAAATCCGGTTGTTGTTGTAATACGGCATCCATGATGGTTTCCAGGGACGTTTCAGCCATACAAGATAACTCATCCACTGCTAAATCTAAACGGGCTGCGCGCATGGCAATTTGCGCCAATGATTCCTCACCGGTTACATACAGCGGATTAATACTCTGGGTGATGTGGGCTGTTACTTGTAACAGCAAGGTGGATTTACCGATACCCGGGTCTCCGCCCAGTAAAATGACCGAGCCCGGCACCAGTCCCCCGCCTAAAACCCGATCCAGCTCTTTAATGTCGGTGGTTGTTCTGGCTTGCTTTTGTGTGCTGACCTGACCTAATTTCTGAATCTTTTTGTCGCCCGAATAATTACTAAAGCGGTTAGATTGGCTGCCACGCTTGGGTTTATGAACTTTAACTTCATCGATACAGTTCCATTGCTTACAGGCGGTGCACTGACCAGCCCATTTATTGGTCACGTGACCACATTCATTACAGATGAATTGTAATT
>CAZWVE010000016.1:6882-11724 GCA_964636925.1 uncultured Marinicella sp. | reverse complement strand
GGCCGAAGGTAGTCTCTACAAATGGGAAGATAAATCAACTTATGTACAGGAAATCCCGTTCTTTAAAGACATTTCAGAACAACCGCCGGCATTACAGGACATCCAGGGCGCCCGTGCCCTATTAAAACTGGGTGACAGCACCTCCACTGACCACATTTCGCCGGCCGGTTCATTTTCAGCAGAATCTGCAGCCGGCCAATACCTTATCAGCAAAGGTGTGGATCCGGCGGATTTCAACTCCTACGGTTCCCGCCGCGGTAATGACGAAGTTATGGTGCGCGGCACCTTTGCCAACGTCCGCATTAAAAACGAACTGGTGGACAAAGAAGGTGGTTTCACCAAATACCTGCCAACCGGTGAAGAAATGACGGTTTATGAAGCCGCTCAGAAATACCGTGAAGACAACACGCCGTTGGTGGTCTTAGGTGGTACTGAATACGGTAGTGGTTCATCCCGTGACTGGGCCGCCAAAGGCACCGCCTTGCTGGGTATTAAAGCAGTGCTGGTGGACAGTTATGAACGGATTCACCGCAGTAACTTAGTCGGTATGGGTGTCATGCCATTGCAATACAAAGACGGTGAAAATGCCGCCAGTTTGGGCTTAGACGGCACCGAAACCTTTACCATTACCGGCATTGCCGAAGGTTTGACACCGCATAAAGAAGTGACGGTTAAAGCCGTGAAAGACAATGGTGATGAGATTAATTTCAAAGCCGTGGCCCGTTTAGACTCTGAGATTGAAATTGCCTATTATCAACATGGTGGTATTTTGCAATACGTTTTGCGAGATTTCTTAAAAGAAGCCTAAACTACAATTATGGCAGAACCAGATATTGTAATTAAACGGATATACGAAGAAGCGGCCAACAGAGACGGCCACCGGGTTTTGGTGGACCGTCTCTGGCCGCGTGGCGTCAGTAAAGATGAAGCACGGTTGGATGACTGGTGTAAGGAATTGGCGCCGTCCGATGAGTTACGACAATGGTTTGATCATGACGCCGATAAGTTTGATGAGTTTTCCAAAAAATACAAAAAAGAACTCAAAGACTGCGAAGATAAGCTCGATGAATTGGTGAATATCGCCAAACACAAACGGGTGACAATACTATACGGTGCCAAAGATGAAGAGCATAACCAGGCGGTGGTATTAAAAGAGGTGTTGTGTGAGCGAAGTTGATCAGACGAAAATGGATATCGCCCATAATATCGGTGTTATTCAGGAACGCATCCGACAAACCTGTTTAAAATCCAATCGACGTACCGACGAAGTCCGTTTATTGTTGGCCACTAAAACCGTGGATGTCCCGCGTATCGAGCAAGCCCTGGCCTTAATGGATAAGCCCTTGATGGGCGAAAACCGGGTGCAGGAATTAGAACAAAAAGGCCCTGATTTAAAACAACCGCTGCCTGAAATCCATTTCATTGGTCACTTACAGAGTAATAAAATTAAACACGTGCTGCGTTGGGTCGATTGTATTCAGTCTGTGGATCGCCTGTCGCTGGCAAAGAAGTTACAAAAACGACTGGAATTTGAAAACAAGCACATCGATGTGCTGCTGCAGGTAAATACATCCTTCGAAGACAGCAAATTTGGCGTTAAGCCGGACCAGGCAGTGGCACTGGTCAAAAAAATCAGCACCTTTGATCGTATTCACCTCAAAGGTTTGATGACCATTGGCTTATTTTCTGACGATAAAGACAAAGTCCGGGCTTGTTTCAAACGGCTGGTTGCCATTCAGCAGGACATCAATTCCTTACAAATCCCAGGCGTAGTCATGGACGAGCTGTCCATGGGCATGAGCGGTGACTTAGAGATTGCCATTGAAGAAGGCGCCACCATTATTCGCGTCGGCACCGCTATATTCGGCGAACGTCAATATCCGGACAGTTACTACTGGAACGAATCGGACAATAACGATTAGACAAACCAATGTTTATCTAAATCAGGTGGCACGTAATGCGTTAAATAATCCACGATACCTTCGGCATTAACCGCAATGTGATAAAGTTGACGGTAGGTTTGTTTGGTGAATTTTTCGGCATACAACACTTCAAAGAAATCCAGTAATTGATCGTAATAGCCATGAAAATTGGCAATTACAATGGGCTTTTGATGAAAACCCAATTGTTTTAAGGTCATCACCTCAAACAATTCTTCCAAAGTACCAAAGCCGCCGGGCAGAGCTATAAAGGCATCTGCCACTTCAATCATCTTATTTTTACGACTGGCCATGTCATGGGTGATAATTTGCTCATCATCATGGGTATTAATCAGGGCATCAATCTTCAACACTTCCGGCGATATACCCAGTGTTTTACCGCCATGTTTTTGAATGGAATTTGCCACCTGCCCCATCAGTCCGGTGCCGCCACCCCCATAAACCAAAGTCCATTTATTCTTAGCCATCAGCTCGCCCAGCTGATCGGCAGCGGTGAAGTAATGTTGTTCAATGTCGCGGCTGGACGCGCAATAAACGGCGACATGGCTTATTTTATAGGCTGACATACGACGTTAATCCTCAGGTGCTTTTTTCAATTGCCGATAGTAAAATCGGTTGGGATGCACTATCTTAACCAAATCCTGTTCCAGGGGCAAAGGGTGGTCTAAAATCATCGCCATCAAATGATTCGCCAGTAACGGTGCTGTGGTGTAACCGCGAGAACCTAAACCGGTCATGACGTACAGGTTATCTTTGGTTAAAGCCGGCGGATAATGCTGCCAATGTCGGCCATGGTGCAAATCTGCATAATCATGACTAAATTGCCGGGT
Organism: uncultured Marinicella sp.; assembly: GCA_964636925.1. Lineage (GTDB taxonomy): Bacteria > Pseudomonadota > Gammaproteobacteria > Xanthomonadales > Marinicellaceae > Marinicella. The sequence goes on along the minus strand of CAZWVE010000016.1, from coordinate 8,954 downwards.
ATCCACCACTGGGCCACACAACGGCAAATGATCCAGAGAATTGGCACGAATCCCGGCATGTGTCGAGATCAGTTGTGCCGACGTGAGGGCTTCACACGGGCTGTTTTTTTGCCAGCGATTTAAATTCAGCGAAGGCGCTTTCGGCTCAACGGCATCAAACCAGTGTGCCTGCTCAAGATGCTGGTAATCACCGCCGATAAGTACCTGATGCCGGTCTTTATTCGGAATTAAATAGCCGTTATTCAATTGCACACGGTTCAATGCCGAAGGCCAGGGGCTTAACTGATAAAGTTCAGTTTGACCTTTGCGGGCAGTCATAAAAGCATCAAATTCCGGTAATAAAGTCAGGCTTTTAATGCCGCCGGCGATGATCAATACATCATAACAATCCATGATTTTCTGCCGGTCATCATGAATCAGCCATTGATTGTGTGAATTTTGTTCAATGTGAGTGACCTGCGCCGCTCGCCAGGTATCTACCGCCGTAGATAATTTATCGGCCAAAGTACGGGTATGGATAAAGCCAGAACTTGGGTAATTAAAACCATGTTCTGCAGCTTGAATCAAATCAGCGGGCAATTGAAGTCGCGCATCATCGGTCAAGGCGGGGCTTGTGGTTTCGCTAACACCAATGGCATTAAAAACAGAGGCAGGATAAAACCCCACAGCGGTTTCAAATGCACGCCAATAAAATAAAGCCTCAGGAGAACTTTGCGCCGTTAAATAGGGCATTACCAGGGCATAGGCATTGCCGGATGCACCGCTTAATGGTGCAGGCTGCTCATCAAAAACCGTAACCTGTAAGTCGTGTTGCTTCGCCACTTGAGCCAGACACAAACCGGCAATACCGCCGCCAATAATGGCCATGCGTTTGGGTTTGGTCATGGCTTTGGGCGTCGGTGCCCAAGGTTGTTTTTCAATGTGTGGCTTGGTGGCTGCCTTGAAGCGGCCGACCAGACGTTCACGCTTGCCTTGAAAGCCGGGTGTTTTACTCACCTCAAAGCCAACAGCCTGCAGGTTTTTGCGCACCTGTGAGGCGGCCGTAAAAGTGGCGAATGTGCTGCCCGGTCGTGATAAGCGCGCCATCTCTGTGAACAAGTCAAGTGACCACATGGCCGGATTTTTAGCCGGTGAAAAACCATCTAAAAACCAGGCATCCACACAAGCGTTCAGCTGCCGGAAACAAGCAGTGGCATCACCCAATAATAAGTACAGGGTGATGTCTTGATCTATGGTGTGGCAATGAAAACCGGCACGCCGTTGTTGAAAAACCTGCCGAATGTTGACTAAACCCTGATGTAAATCGGGAAATGACTGATAGGATTTATCTAATTGTTCGGGTGTTAATAACCATTGCTCGGTACTGATAAAGTGCAGGTGTTTGGGTTTTGCAGCAGTGGCTTGCCACAGTTGCCGGGTGGTTAAGAAATTAAGTCCGCTGCCAAAGCCGGTTTCGGCGATCACAAAGTTGTTTCCGGTGTTATTATCTTGCCACTGTTGTTGTAAATGGTTACCCGTATGAAAAACATACTGAGATTCCGCGATGGCATCGTTGTGATGATAAATATCAGTAAATTGCCGATTGTAAAGTTGTGAGTTTTTTTGGCAGAGATCTGCCGCAATAATGGTACGGTAACTAAGCGGATTCATTCAGCGGCCTGGGGCGCTGATAGCCGGATTGTGTTATTGGATTCGCTAATTGACATTGCGCGCATATTAAACGATGTGTGGGGTATTGTCTGGTGTTTTTGGCAGCATTTATTATTTTTAAATAAATGGTTTGCTGATGACAATCGGCGCATTGAACACTGATAATTTCATCTTCGCTATTATAGATTTTTCGATTCATAATTAACACACAGTTATAACCCCAAAGCAAAGCATAGCATGAAATCAGAACCATGAGGAATCAATGCCTTGAAGACACCCTGAAAAGTGAATCTGTCGGTATGCTTTAGGAAAGTTTCACTGAATCAGACCTGTCAACCACCATAAACTGACAAAACCTGTCACTTTTTTAGTCCTTATAATAGCGCTGTTATTTTGATGATTATTTAAACGAATGCGATACA
>CAZWVE010000016.1:0-6872 GCA_964636925.1 uncultured Marinicella sp. | reverse complement strand
AATAATGCCATGACAACATCAGACAAAGACATTCATATCCCGGGGTACCGCATCATTCGCCAGATTGGTGAAGGCGGTATGAGTGTCGTCTATCTGGCTTTTCAAGAGTCATTAAAGCGAGAAGTGGCACTGAAAATTATGCGGCCGGTAATTGCTGATGAAAGTAATGTGGTGAAAAGGTTTAAACAGGAAGCGGAAATCATTGCTAAATTGTATCACCCCAATATCGTCAGTATTTATGATGTCGGTTCAGTGGATGAGCAGACTTTATTTTACGCCATGCCATACTTGCAACATGGTGATTTAACCGGTTTTGCTTACCATAATGACGAAGAACTGATTCGGGTGATGTCGGGATTATGTCAGGGTTTTGCTTATGCCCATGCCCAGGGCGTGGTACATCGTGACATTAAACCTGAAAATATTCTATTTGATCAATTTGGCAACGTGAAGATTGCTGATTTTGGCATTGCCCTTAGCAGCGGTCGTCGACGCTTTACCAAAGATCAACGTATTGTCGGCAGTATTCACTATTTAAGCCCTGAACAAGCACGTTCAAAGCATGTGGATGCACGCTCGGATATTTATGGTTTGGGGGCAATTTTATATGAAGTATTGACCGGCGAACCGGTGTTTGATGCACCCGATGACTTAGCCATAATGATGGCCCATGTAGAAAGTCCTGTACCCCGTTTACCTAAGCGAGTGGCCCATTGGCAGGATATTATTGACCGCTGTCTGGCGAAATCGCCGAATCAGCGTTATCAGTCCATGCAGGCGCTGCAAAAAGACATTGAAAATATCACACCACAAGTCAATCAAGGTCCCATCCGACAATTAAAAGCCTGGCCTTATTTGTTGGTTTCTTTACTCTTGCTATTGGTCATGACCGGCTGGTGGCTATGGCCCTCAGGTAATCGGGGCACTGATCTAAATTCGACTGGAAATAATGCACAGCAAACCACGATGGAGCCACAACCGGATTTTGTCAGCGCCCGGGACGCCGAAGTTGCATCGTCAGAACAAGCGCATACAGAAACGCAACATGAACCGCAACTGTCACCGCAGCAAGTCAGCCAATTAGTAATACAGGCGAAAGCAAACATTGAGCGTAAACAGTTAACCACACCTGAAGATAATAATGCGCTTGATAAACTGTTAACAATTCTGGCTGACCAGCCACAGCACGCTGAAGCCAGGACATTGTTGTCTGACATCAATGACGGTTATTTTGAACTGGTTTATCAGGCGGTTTTAAATAATAATTACGCAGAGGCGGAGCAATTTGCTGAGTCGGTGACCACGGTTCGGCATAAAGTGGCTTTAGTGGATGAACGCTTGTTGAAGTACCTGGCTAATCACAGTGAAATGACAGTCAGTTTATTGTTGGGCGGCTTATCCGAGCAGGTCAGGTCAGCGGTGGCAGCCAACAATCCTGCACGGGCAAAAAGACTGATTGATTTAACGGATGTGTTAATGCCGGATCATCAAATTATTTCTGAGCTCAATGACCTAGTGAACAACCTGCCCAAAAAGGGTCAACGGGTCACTGATCGCATGGGTGTGGCATCGGTTTTCCTGATACCACCGGCGGGACATGCTGTTAATTACGGTTTTTTCGTGACTGAAACAGAAATCACACGGGCCCAATATCAACAGTTCAGGCAGGCCACTGACCGACCGTTACAAAAATGCCAGAGTGAATTAAAATCCAATCTTATTTTCTCCGGCAGAAATTTAGATAATGTGGGTTTTCCGCATGACAATGATATGCCTGTGGTCTGTGTTACCTGGCAGGATGCCGTGGATTATGCCAAATGGCTGAGTCAACAAAGCGGCCATCGGTATCGGCTGCCGAGTTTAACAGAATGGCAGATGATTAAAGCGCAAAACCCGTCACCGAAAAGCTGTGGCCACGACAATGTAGCCGGTCGTGAATTCCCTGATAAAAAAGAAGGCGTGACTTATTATGATTGTCATGATGGCTATCCGTATTTAGCGCCTGTTCGGTCACTGACAGCCTCCGGATTGGGTTTATATGGTCTTCATGGTAATGCCGCAGAATGGTTGGCCGGCTGTGAAAAACCCGGTAAGCTTAAGTCCTTTTTCTCGCCGGATAAGCCTTGTGATAAAAATCCGGTGGCAGGATTATCCTGGGTATCAGATCAACTGGCAAGTGGTGAAGTGCGTTTCATTAACTATGGCGATGCCTATACCCATATTGGTTTTCGGTTGGTGAGACAATAAGACTAACGATAAAATCGTTGTGTTAACAGCCTGTGTCGGTCCGTTTCTATCCGCAGTTGTATACTATCGCCGTTCTCCAGTTGATAGCTGAGACGTTGATAGCGCTTTGCATCGACTGTACTAAACAGTTCGGCCTGGCCCAGTGGCTCGGCTTGTAAATGTATTACCCGTGATTCCTGCCCGTCATTGAATATTGCATCTAATTGCACCCTGGTCTCTTTTTTAACCATCACCCAGCCTTGATGCTGCGCCTGTTGATAATTATGGTAAACGATGGGCGGCAGATCACAATCACCGCCACCGGTGCTAAAAAAATAATACAGTTTACTGCCGCTGCGAACACTTAAATCATCTAGCAATGTCAGGCCGTTGAGTTGTGCGCAACTTTGTTGATAGAAAGGAATTTGCTGCGTTAATTTTAAGGCGGTGTGTTCAACCACCAGCAAAGCCGGCTGGACAGGTGTCTCCTGATACAGTAAATTCATCAGTGATAATTGCATCTCACGACCGTGTTTGATATTCATCGGATGCGCTAAAGCAGGAACCCATGTGCGGTCATTGTGGCTATAGTTTAAAGCCGCTGCAGTCATAAAATAATCGGCAATAATCAATTGCCCCGGCTCATGTAATTGTTCAACTTTGGCCGTTAATTCTGGCCAGCCGATGGCATTATTGATAAGTTGTTTGTGGTTGTTTGAAGTTACAGGCCAAACGTGTAACAGCAGATAAAAGCCGATTAAAAACAGACAATGGGCCAAAGCACCTGTAATAATCGCCCATCGTTTTAAGCGCTTGTAACGCTGCTCGAAGGTGGCTGCCACTAACAGCAACAATAAATACGCCGGTAGAGGCCAGTGAATATTGGTGCGAAGATTGTCGGAGAAAAAACCTAAAATCGCATATAACAGCCAATAAGATAATGCCAGAACCTGAATAAAACGTACCGCCCGCCCGCGCTCGTCCTGACAATTGACAGGTTTCTTTAAACTGACCAGACACAGATAAAAGACCAGTGGTGTGGTGATGACGATTTGCCCCAGAAAGAACCACAGATGATTTATTTGAAATTGCCAGGGGTTGCGTTCACCCAATTGAAAGCCAAGCAAAGGAAAGCCATGCTGACTGTTAAAGAGTATAATCGGAGCAAAGCCCAGCAAAGTAAGCGGTAAGGTGATTTGCCACAGGGCTTTTACTTTTAATAAAGACTGTTTATAAACAACCACTGCAGCCAACAAAGCCATAAACAGCACAAACCAGAATCGAATGTGCACATTCACCGCCAGCATTAAAGTCAAACCCAAATAAAATGCCTGTTTTGACTGACCGGTGTGAATCAGCCTAATCCAGAATAAGACCGACAACAGAATAAAAAACAGCAACCAAATATCGGCAATGGCCAAAACCCCGGTTAAACCGATCAACGGCACGATTAACGTCATTAAGGCGGCTTGCCAGGCGGCCTGTTTGGACTGGCTTAACTGCATTATTAAAACAAACACCAGCCAGGGTAATGCCCAACAGGCCAATAAAAAAGGCAAACGCAGAAAAAAAGGGTGATGCGGTAAAAAGGCGGTGCTTACGGCATTCAGCCAGGGCACGAAGCCCGGAATTTCACTGTAAGAGGGTTGTAAAAATTGGCTTTCTAACCAATAAAAAGCTTCATCACCAAATACCGCTGTTTGCGTTGCCAGCATTACCTGCAGCACCATCAGGCTAACAAAGAGCGCCCAAAAGAAACGGCGCGTGGTGACGGTTTTTAACCCGAATATTTCATGTAATCGGTACAAAACAGACATATTTAATGCAAAGGTCTCTTATCCCTAAATACCATTCTTACATGAGATATCCGGGTTAGCATTGCGGTACTTTCAATCGCTTGCCGGCATTTATGAGATAACGCGGTGGTTTAATGTTATTGAGACGTGCAATTTCCGTTTTACTGGCACAACTAAAACGCCGACTGATGGTGCTGAGAGAATCGCCTTTTTTAATCCGGTAATAGGTAAAAACTGGCGTTTCGGGAAAATCAGCATCGTGTATTTTTTTGGCCAATGCCATTAAAGCGGTATCATGACACTGACTGTCATAAACGGGCTTTAACAGTTCGGGAATAACGATGGGTGCACCTTGTTTAATAACCCGTTTGGCTTTGACTGTAGGATTTAAATTGCGCAGGGTCCGGTACCAGCCCATTTCCTGATTATATTGTCCAAAACATACAGCCAACTCGCTCAAAGATACATCACTGCGCGCCTTAACTACCGCGGTCTGACCATCAAGCGGTGTCAGGGTGACATTAAAATCGTCCGGTTCTGAAAAAATCAGCATGGCCGATAAAACACTGGCGATGTAACTGCGGGTTTCACGGGGTAAATCAGAATAAAAATCCGACTGCCACACCGATTGATTGTTGTGTTTGTTATTAAGACGTCTGAAGCGATTTTCACCGGCATTATAGGCGGCCAATATTTTGGCGTAATCATCGCCGTAAAGCTGGCGCTGTTCCTGGATATAATCTGCCGCACCCTGGGCTGCGGTTTTGGGATGATAGCGGGCATCATAATCGCCCAGAGTACCTACCACGCCAAAGCGCTGTGCTGTGGCCGGCATAAATTGGAATAAACCACTGGCACCGGCCGACGACATGGAATGCACCCGGCCGCCGCTCTCCTGCGCAATCAGAGCCAGCATAAAATACTCAGGAATGTTTTTCTCGGTAAAAGGCGGCAGGATATAACGCTTCAAAAACTGATAATTATTCCAGGTCTCAATCAAAATCGGCCGTTTCCAGGTCAGCCATTCATTTAAGGCCGCCTGAATACGCTGATTGGCCAACATTGGTTGATTTAACGTGGCCGCATCCGGAGCCTGATTAAGGCTGGGTTCCCTGTGGGCCTGGTCGGCAATCATTTCTTCTGTTTGGGTGGTTTCCTCAAATTGTTTAAAGTACGCATTTAAAGCTTCTTCACAGGTGGGGCTTTTTTGGCATTGCTCGATGGCGGTTATTAAAGCCGGCAGTGAATGTTCAGGCGTGCTTGCCTGAACCTCTTTTTTTATGGGTTGTTGCTGACAACCGTTAAACACGAATAAAGTCACAAAGAAAAAAATTAGACGCATAAATCTGTTTGCAGTTAAGTGAGTATTGTGTATTATCAGTATTTTGACGTCAGCATCAACCATTCTATGGTCAATATATTGAATTCAATTAAATCATTTTTCTCTTCTGACAGTGACACGGCATCACTGGATGAAGAAGAAAAAGACCAGTTGAACCAAGCCATTATTTGTCTGCTTACCGAAATGGTGAAAGCCGACTACGTAGAATTATACATCGAAAAATTGGTGCTCAACGAACACCTGACCAAGCGCCTGAACCTTAGCCGGGCTAAAGCCAACAAGTATTTAGCCCATGCCAACATCAGCGCCCAGGTGTCGGTGACGTTAAAACCACAAACTGAAGTGATTAACCGTTACCTGTCAAACCCCGATAAGCATGCTCTGATGGTGCAGCTCTGGCAAATTGCCTCAGCGGACGGAGAAATTCACTTACTGGAAACCCAGACATTTTATCAGGCCGGAGAGCAATTGGGTTTTAACAAAAGCCAATTGGACAGAATTTGTCACCCACAGAAGGTCATTAATTAAGCCGTAAGTGTGTTGGGTATAATAGAGGCTAAAAATTGGCTCGGCCACATAAAAAAATGAGGATATTATGGATCTAACACATTTTCTAAAAACCATGCGCGAGCGCAACGGCTCGGATTTATACTTAACCACCGGGGCTCCTATTAACGTCAAAATAGAGGGTGTCTTAGAAGCCATTAGCAGTACCGGACTGCCACCGGGTATTGTTGAAAAAATTGCTTATTCACTCATGAATGAGCGACAACAGGAAGAATTTGAAAAAACCCTTGAATGCAATCTCGCAGTTTCCATAAAAGGTGTCGGCCGCTACCGGGTCAATGTTTTTCGGCAACGTGGTGAAGTCAGTATGGTTATTAGAACCATTAAAACCAACATTCCGCCGTTAGAAGAACTGCATATGCCGACCCATTTGTATGATCTGATTATGGAAAAACGGGGTCTGATTCTGGTGGTGGGTGCCACCGGCTCGGGTAAATCCACCACCATGGCCTCCATGATTGATTACCGCAACAGCAACACCACCGGTCATATCCTGACTGTGGAAGACCCCATCGAATATGTCCACCGCCATAAAAAATCCATTATTAACCAACGCGAAATCGGCATTGATACCTTAGGTTATGAGCCGGCCTTGAGAAACGCCCTGCGCGAAGCCCCAGATTTAATCCTGATCGGTGAAATCAACAGTGCCGAAACCATGGAAGCCGCCATCTCCTTTGCCGAAACCGGCCATCTCTGTATGGCCACGCTCCATTCCAACAATTCCGACCAGGCCATGGAGCGAATTCTGAACTTTTTCCCCAGCGAAATGCACAGCAACGTCCTGATGAACCTGGCCTTAAACTTAAAGGCGGTGATTTCACAACGCCTGGTGATTGACGTCAATAAAAAACGCCGCCCCGCTTGCGAAATCCTTTACAACACCCCGCAAATCCGCGAAATCATCCGCCGCGGCGAAATCAACGAACTCAAAATCGCCA
>CAZWVE010000015.1:0-11736 GCA_964636925.1 uncultured Marinicella sp. | reverse complement strand
GAGTAATATATTTTTCCAGTATAACCCGATCATCACCAAAGGCATTACGGGCTTCACGTTGTGCTGAACTGAGTTGCTTGTGAAAATCTTCAGCCAGATTGACAATTTTCATGCCTTTGCCACCGCCTCCCGAGACTGCTTTAATCAGTATCGGAAAGCCAATTTTTTGGGCTTCTTTGTACAAGACGTCGGCATCTTGATTATCTCCTTGATAACCCGGCACACAGGGTACATCTGCTGCCAGCATGGTTTTTTTCGCCGCTGATTTAGATCCCATCAATCGCATCGCTTCAGCCGGTGCACCGATAAAAATCAATCCGGCTTCATCTACACCCTGGGCAAAGTCAGCTTGTTCAGACAAAAATCCATAACCCGGATGTATGGCATCCGCTTCACAGTCCAGAGCCGCTTTAATAATTTTCTCGGCATTTAAGTAGGAATCAGCCAATGATACACCACCCAAATGAACCGCTTCATCCGCCATTCGCACAGCTTTGGAATAACGATCGGCATCAGAATAAACAGCCACAGTCTGAATGCCTAATTGGCGGCAGGTGTCAATAATGCGTACCGCAATTTCACCGCGGTTAGCAATCAGTACTTTTTTAATCGACATGAAAGATGGATATTTAAAAACCAGACATTATAACTGATTGCTCCGATAAAAGCCCAAATCACTGCGCCATGATTTGCTTAAGTACGTAATAATTCCCGACTGCGAATGGCCCGTCCACCCACCAAATGACTCACCACCGGTCGAAACAAGCGATTTATATAAAGCACCTCTTCGGCACTCAATGGCTGACGGCTAACAAAGCGACGAAAAGTTTTGGCGGTACAATTTTTAGCGTCATGGCTGACCACTAAACCATGATCCGGTTGAAACACCAACGCCGAATCATCCGCAATGTCATCGTCAACACTTAAGGCGTAGCCGCTTAAGCGACATAAAACTAATTCAAAATAACGCAAATTCAAAGCCACCGATTGCGTAGCTCGTAATGCCTTTAACACATCACGGTAAATGGGGTACACGGCGACACTCTGCTCTTCGTCCATATTCAGCAGTAGCATTAACTCATTACAATAAAGCATCGCCACCTGGTTGATATAATCTGCAGATTTAATCACAGCCGTTTGCTCGGCTTGCGTTAAGGTTTTTAAGGATTGACGTCCCTGATAGCTGATAGTGGTTTCGATAAATGCTTGTAATTGACCTTTCAGAGGAGATTTTTGACCACGACTGCCTCTGGCGACGGCGTCAATACGGCCGTGATTTTGGGTTAACAATTTGACTATTTCACTGCTGTTTTTATAATTTATTTTATGCAGTATGAACGCTTTGTCTGTGACCATGGAAGTTAGGGTTCCCGGTAACCCAACCCATCCAAAGCTTGCTGATCATCGGTCCAGGCTGACTTAATTTTAACCCACAATTTTAAATTGACACGTGCCTGGATGAAATCCTCAATTTCAGCCCGTGACAAAACGCCCACTTGTTTAATGGCATCTCCGCCACGGCCGATGATAATGCGCTTTTGTTGTTCTCTTTCAACCCATATAGTGGCATGAATGTGGGTCATATCATCCTTAACCTCGTAGGCATCAATGGTTACGGTTAAGCTGTAAGGCAGTTCTTGATGAAAACGCAAGGTGAGCTGTTCTCGAATCAATTCAGACACGAAAAACCGGGTCGAACGGTCTGAAATAAAAGACGGATCATAAAGTGGTGACGATTCTGGCAAATGTGAAAACAAACCTGTCACCAAATGATTTACTTGTTTATTTTTTAAGGCACTGATGTAATATATTTCGTCATATTGGTGGGTTTCTAAAATTTTATTGACAAAGGGTAATAAGGCCTGCTTATCTGCCATTAAATCCACTTTGTTAACCACCAGAATTTTAATGGCCTGACTGTCCATGGCGACGTCAGCAGCCCGTCGATCTTCATCATGCCATTGTCCTGCTTCGACCAAATGCAATACCACATCAACATCCTGGGCCGAACTCCGGGCGGTTTGATTCAGTTGTTTATTCAGTGCTGTTTTCTTCTGATTATGAATGCCCGGGGTATCGAGAAAAACGATTTGACCTTTTGGATTGTGATAAATGGCCAAAATCTGATGTCTTGTGGTTTGCGGTTTATGACTGACAATACTAAGCTTTTGTTGCAACACCTGGTTAATTAATGTGGATTTACCTACATTGGGTCGACCAATCACTGCCACATAGCCGGCTTTAAACGGCGCTTTATCATTCATTGTTTAGCAGTTCCATCATTTTAGCCGCGGCATTTTGTTCGGCCTTTTTACGACTTTTACCGATGGCTTTGGTTTGTTTGTGTAATTCATTGATTTGACATATGACCGCAAAGGTGGGCTCGTTATCCGCATCTTCTACAGCAATGGTTTCATAAACAGGTAATTGTAAACCCTGTTGTTGTAGATATTCTTGCAGGCCGGTCTTGGCATCTTTGCCGATTTCATCCGGGTTAATACGTGTTAACCAGGGTTTCATCACGACCAAAATAAATTGTTGGGTTAATTGGTATCCCTGGTCTAATAACATAGCACCATAAACAGCTTCTACGGCATCTGCCAATACCGAACTTTTATTGACACCACCTGATTTAATTTCACCGGGACCCAGTTTTATTTGACTACCCAATTGATAGTGTCTGGCAATCTCAGCCAGGGTTTTACCTTTCACCAATTGCGCCCGCAAGCGGGACATGTCACCTTCGGTTAATTGTGGGAAGTGGTCATACAAATATTGTGAAACCACCAAAGAGAGTACTGAATCTCCCAAAAACTCCAGCCGTTCATTATTGTTTTTACCTTTACTGCGGTGGGTCAGGGCTTGTTGAAACAATGCCTTGTCGTTGACCGCAATGGCCTGGCCTAAAATATTCAAAACTTATTTGAGCGGTACGGATTCGTTGAATTTCATGGTGAAAAACAAATTACCAATAAAGGGTTTTTCCACTTCATATTCAACCTTTAGCTCGCGACCATTGCCCCGCACTACTTTAAAATCGCTGGGTTTAACGACATCCACGTAACTAATGTACAGTAATTTATCAATACGGGTTTTTATTTCCGCCGGTGTTTGATTAGCCGATTCATCTGCCGCTGTTTTCATGGCTTTAACCACGGAATGATGATCCAAATAAACCGGGACGATTTGCATGCCGGCATAAGCCACGACCCCCAACAGGGCTAACATGATAATAAAACCAACGAGTGTAATGCCTTGGGCTTTCTTTAACGATTTCATAGGTGTTCCCTAAAATAAACGATGATTATAAATTATCTGTGCAAAAACAGGTCTTTGTCAAATTATCTTCGTACCAATTCTTTTTAAGCCTTCTAGAAAATGTGGTGTGCGCCAATGCATCCAGATATAGGAAGCACGTCCCACCAGGTTTCTTTCCGGCACCAAACCCCAATAGCGACTATCAGCAGAGTTATCACGGTTATCACCCATGACAAAATAATGACCTTCAGGTACTGTCAAACGGGTGTACTTAAAATTTTGATCCGTAACACCGTTGATGGTCAGCATTCTGTGCGGCTGATCACCGAGGTGTTCTGATTTTTCGATGACACGGCTACGGGCCTGTAAATCATCTAAAAAGCCTTCATATACGCCCAAAGTGTCTTGTTCTATCAGCTGCCCGTTGATATAGACATGTTTGGTACGGGTGTCATAAAAAACATCATCACCGGGAATGCCCACAACCCGTTTAATATAATCGTCTTTTTGATTGGGCGGATAGCGAAATACAACCACATCACCGCGTTCAGGATGACCGATTTCAATCAGGGTGTCATGCAGCACCGGTAACTTTAACCCATAAGAAAATTTATTAACGACAATAAAATCACCGGTTAGCAAGGTCGGCATCATCGATGATGACGGGATTCTAAACGGTTCAAAAACAAACGTTCTGATTAATAACACAAAGAAAAATACCGGAAAGAACGAATAGGCAAAACTTAAAAGTTGTCCGCCGGCACCTTCCGGCGCCTTCTCGGTTTTTTTATACTTAAATTTAACGTAAAACCAGGGAACAATGGTTAATAAGGTGGCCAGCGTTAAATACGCTTCAAAATCAAGATGTATTTCATTCACGGAATTATCCTCTATTTATCTACTTTTAAGACGGCTAAAAAGGCCTCTTGCGGCACTTCAACACGTCCCACGAGTTTCATGCGTTTTTTACCGGCTTTTTGTTTTTCCAATAATTTCTTTTTACGGCTGGCATCACCACCATAACATTTCGCGGTGACATTTTTTCGTAATGCCTTCACAGTCGTGCGGGCAATAATCTGTGAGCCAATGGCCGCCTGGATGGCAACATCAAACATTTGACGCGGAATCAACTCTTTTAATCGTTCGGTTAATTCGCGGCCACGCTGTTGCGCGTTTTCCCGATGGGTTAATATCGACAACGCATCCACCCGGTCGCCATTAATCAAGACGTCCAAACGAATGAACGGACCCGCTTCATAGTGGCTGAATTCATATTCAAACGAGGCATAACCACGACTAACCGATTTTAATCGATCAAAGAAATCAAGCACCACTTCGCTCAAAGGTAAATCAAACTTTAATTGCACCTGACGACCTAAATACACGATATTTTTCTGAATGCCACGCTTTTCAATACATAAGGTGATGACATTGCCCACGTAATCCTGTGGCAGTAAAATATTGGCTCTGATAATCGGTTCACGAATTTCTTCAAACATATCCGGCAAATCAGCCGGATTATCAAGCATTTGTTTGCTGCCGTCTTTTTTAACCAGCTCGTAGACAACCGTCGGCGCCGTGGTCACTAAATCCACATCAAATTCACGCTCAATCCGCTCTTGCACCACTTCCATATGCAACATACCTAAGAAGCCACAACGAAAGCCAAAACCCAAAGCAGTTGAAGATTCAGGTTCATAGACCAAAGAGGCATCATTTAATTGTAATTTTTCCAAAGCCTCGCGTAAATCCTGATAATCATCCGCTGAAGTTGGAAATAAGCCGGCAAACACACGGGGCTGGGATTTTTTAAAGCCCGCTAAGGGTTTCGCTGCCGGATTTTTTACGGTGGTTATGGTGTCACCGACCGGGGCGCCGTGGACGTCTTTTATGGAGGCATTAACATAGCCCACTTCACCACATTCTAAACTGTCTTTTGGGGTTCTTTTGGGGTTAAATGTACCTAAACCGTCGACCAATTGCTGGTCTTTCAGTGACATAATAATGATTTTATCCTTGATCCGTAATCGCCCGTTAAAAACCCGTACCAAAGACACCACACCCAGATAATTGTCAAACCAGGAATCGATGATTGAGGCTTGTAATGGTGCTTCAGGGTCGCCTTTCGGTGCCGGGATACGTGCGGCAATCGCTTCTAACACTGTCTCAATACCTTGCCCGGTTTTTGCCGATACCAACAGTGCATCCGAAGCGTCTATACCAATGACATCTTCAATTTCAGATTTAACCCGTTCCACATCAGCCGATGGTAAATCAATTTTATTAATCACCGGAATCACTTCCAGACCCATATCCAAAGCGGTGTAACAGTTGGCCACTGACTGCGCTTCCACCCCTTGAGCGGCATCAACCACCAATAAAGCCCCTTCACATGCGGCTAAAGAACGCGACACCTCATAAGAAAAGTCAACATGTCCCGGGGTGTCAATGAGGTTAAATTGATATTCCTGACCGTCATCGGCCAGATATTTTAAACGCACCGACTGCGACTTAATGGTAATACCACGCTCACGTTCAATATCCATACTGTCCAGAACCTGTTGATCCATTTCACGTTCGGTTAACCCGCCACAAACCTGAATAAAACGATCTGCCAAAGTCGATTTTCCATGGTCAATATGCGCAATAATTGAAAAATTCCTTATATTTTTCATGGTCTGTTAATAGCCTCGCGTGATGATTGAGTTAGGTTAGCTTCCCAGAAACAACAAATCCCATGCATTCGATGGGATTTGTTGTGTATTCTATACGTTATTGAGTTACCGTTCAATCACAATAAAACGATTTGCGGGTCCTTGTTTAACCAATAACACCAGGGGTTGGTCGTCCTTTAAGTTATCAATGGCATCACTGAAATCAGCCAGATTTTCAATCGGTTGTTTATTCACTTCTTTGATGACATCACCAACCCGTAATTGTGCCCGTTGCACTTCTCGATCACTGATGTCGGTGACAATAACACCTTTTTCTTCCCCGGTTCGGCTTTTATCTTGTTCTGATAGTTTACTCACCGAAAAGCCAATGCCGGCTTTAACACCATTATCTGCGCTCGAATCAACACTGACCACTGATTCATCAAGGGCATCTAACTCCGCGCTGAGACGTTTAATTTTACCGTCGCGGAAAACCTCTATATTAACTTTGGTGTTGGGTTGCACCATACCGACAATCGGCGGCAAGGTTTCTGCCGTGGTTATATCCTGGTTATTAAAGCGAATAATGACATCACCCACTTCTATACCGGCCTTGGCGGCAGCACTGTCTTCTGACACTTGATTCACCAGGGCACCTCTGGGTATTTTCATATCCATATAATCGGCCATTTTTTGTGTTACATTTTCAATACCGACACCCAACAAACCCCGTTTTACCACACCATTTTCACGCAGTTGATCGGCGACATTCATGGCCACATCAATAGGAATAGAAAATGAAATGCCCATATAACCGCCGGTATTTGAAAATATCAGGGTATTAATGGCCACCACTTCGCCGGCCATGTTAATTAAAGGCCCCCCTGAATTACCACGATTAATGGGCACATCTGACTGGATATAAGGAATATATTGTTGTCCCCGGATACGACGGCCTTTGGCACTGACAATGCCCTTGGTCACGGAGTTTTCAAAACTCAACGGCGAACCGATGGCCATTACCCACTCACCAATCTCCAGATCATTTACTGAGCCGACTTTTAGTGTTGGCAGGTTTTTGGCATCCACTTTTAAAACAGCAACGTCGCTGGCTTCGTCTTCACCAATAATTTCTGCCTCTAATTCACGGCGATCTTTCATGGTTACGGTTATTTTGTCGGCGCCATCGACCACATGCCGATTGGTTAAAATATAACCGTCACTGGAAATAATAAAACCGCTGCCCCCGGATACCCGGTCTCTGTTGGGAGGTGTACCCGGATTCGGAATACCAAAGAAACGGAACAGTTCCTCATTGGGTAGGTTTTGATCTGATTGTATTTGATCCGCATTTTCACGGGCACGAATGTTAACCACAGCCGGCGCGGAGTCCTTGACCAGCTGGGTAAAATCCGGTAGTTGAGCAGCTGCTAACCCTGTAATCAACAGCATAAAACCAGAAAACGTAAGTATCGTCAATCGATGTTTCATAAGCTTCTCCTGAGATAAATTAATTATATTGAAAACTATAGACTATTGGCTAAAAGACAAGTGCCAATTGTTAGAGGCCTTTGTATTAATCTGGGTCGGTGGAAAAAAGAACTAAAATACCGCCAATCAAGGCATGAAACGCAGTCTAATACACGGCTTATACGTTTTTTATTCTGCGGCTTCTTGCCTCCGGCAAACCGCCACAGAAACAAAACGAGCCTGTTATTAGCGCCAAAAGTAGGGCCGTTAGGCAGTTTTCTAACGCAGAGTGGCGGTATTTTAGGCTTTTTAACTCGATTCACGATTAATACAAAAGTCTCTGTTCATAAAATCGTGACTTTCGGCAGAGTGCCCGTGGTCTTTCGCCGCTTTAGTTTATAACGAAAAAAAACCCATATTAAAGCCAATACCATACCCAAAAGTGCCCCTAAATCAGGGGACTGTTCGATGTAAACTGCATAGAAATGACCCAGCGCCATCGCCAGTATAATAACCAGCAGCGGCAGAACATAAAACTGGAACCCGCCGGACAACATGGCATCTTCATCAATTTGCAGACCCACCTGTTGGCCAACCTGACGTCCCGAGTCGTCATTGGCAAAGAGTAAGTGACTGTTGTCTAACTGCAAACCGGTCTGGTTGTGCTGAATACGAAAATGATCGTCGTGAACAGAAAACAGTTTAAATAAGGGGCGATGACATTGACCGGTGCAACCCTGGCAGGTTGCCTGTTTGATGAGTTTTAATTCCACCCATTGGGGTGATTTCGCCACAATCGTGGCCCATCTGATCATTCGTCCGTATAGTGTCTGGGTTGGTACTGAACAGTTTGTTGCACAGGCAACTGATGTCCGGGCATACGATAATAAATTGGCATCACTGTCTGGGTGTTTTTATCCATAATGTAATGCTGTACCTGGGGTGTTAAATCAGGATAACGGGTATAACGTGGTTTTTGCTCGACCCGGGCAGTCACCGCATTGGGCGGGTTAACCAACTGTTGGGCTGTTTTCGCATATTCGGGAACCTTGAAATCCATGTCACCGGCGGTCGTATGATTTTGATTAAAAGACAACACGGCCAATAAAGCCACAGATGCGGCAATGGCAGATCCGGTCATGGCTTTGAGCCAGCCACGGGCCGGTTTAACCGAATTGTTTAGGGATTCAGAACCTGACTGCAATCGTTGCACCACGCGACCACCCAAATTGAGCATCAGTGGTGCCTGACTATCCTGTTGCACAGCTGAGCGCAATAAATGGTAATGATTCCAGCTCTGACGAAAATCAGCGTCGTGATGCATGCGTTTTAAAAGAAAACGACTGCAATCACGGGACAATTCACCATCCATTAATTGGGATATATTTTGTTTAGATTGATCTGACATGTTCTTCGCTATTATGTTCTCTGTCTAATAAGGGTCTCAAAGCCTGGTCAATGGCATCCCGGGCACGAAAAATACGGGACCGAACGGTGCCAATGGGACAAGCCATTTCTGCGGCTATTTCTTCATAACTCAAACCATCCACTTCGCGCAGTATAATCGCCGTTTTCAGGTCTTCAGGTAACTGGCTGATGGCTTTTGACATGACTTGTTCAAGCTCTCCACGGGCATAGACCGCATCAGGCGTATCTAAGTTCCGGTGGGCTTCGTTACCACTAAAGGATTCCGCTTCTTCATAGTCAACCTGGCTGTTTTGGATACGTCTGGATTTTGCCACCAGATGGTTTTTAGCGGTATTTATGGCAATTCGATAAACCCAGGTATAAAAAGAACTGTCACCGCGAAAACGGGGTAATGCCCGAAAAACCTTAATGAAGACTTCTTGTGCCACATCTTCAATCTCGCTGCGGTCTTTGACTAATTTGGCGATAACATTCGCTACCCGTTGTTGATAACGATTCACCAACATTTCAAAGGCAGGCATGTGGCCTTTCTTGGCCTGTTCCACCAGTTCTGCATCGAGGGTCTTTTCCGACATTTTATTGTTGTTGTCTTGCTTCATTCATGTGCCTGGTTGGACTCATCCTGCCATGGAAAAGTTCATTTAGTTTAATGATTTTTTAAGATTTGCGCCCGTTGCTCAAGAATTCGTTCAATTTTTTCTGCCGGTAAGGGGCGGCTGAATAAATAACCTTGAAAATAGTCACATCCTTTATGACTGAGATATTGACGTTGATTCTCGGTTTCAACACCTTCGGCCACAATAAAGTGCCCGACCCTTTTGGCCATATCGATGGTGGCATCCAAAATCGCTTCATCATCCGGGCTTAAACCAATATTTTTAACAAACACCTGATCAATTTTAAGGGTTTTGGCCGGTATTTTACGGAGATAATCCAGGGTCGAATGGCCGGTACCAAAATCATCAATGGATAAAGTACATCCCAATTCCACAATGCGCTTAAACATTACCAATGCATCTTTGACACTTTTAAATTTTTCACTTTCAGTAATTTCAAAATCCAAATGCTTGGCTTCAATACCGGTTTGATTGATGACATAACTGATACGGTCAATAAGTCTGTTATCATTTAATTGGATAGGCGATAAATTAACCGACATGGTCAGCGGCATTTCGTATTTGGTTTGCCATGACTTGAGACACCGGGCTGCCTTTTCAATTACCAGTAAACCAATTTTATGGATAAGACCTGATTGTTCAGCCAGGGGTATAAACAAACCCGGGCTGATAATACCCAACTCAGGGTGTTGCCACCTGACCAGGGCCTCAAAACCGGCAATGTCCTCTGATTTGGCATCAATTTTAGGTTGGTAATAGACTTCTATTTGATCAGATTCAATGGCTTGTTCAAGGTTTTTTACCATTTCCTCACTTTGCTTGGCCTGCTCGCCATTTAACTCAGTACGGTAAATTGAATACTGGTTTTTGCCATTAAGTTTGGCATCATATAAAGCCACATCCGCATGTTTAATCAGTGAATTAACCATTGTGCCATGTTCCGGATAAATGGCGATACCCAAAGAAATGGTGAGTTTTATTTCACTGCCATCAGCTAAAATTACCGGTTCAGCCACCGACTCCAGAATTTTGTTGGCGACTGATTTTATGGTGTCTAAATTAACATGCCGATTCAATAACATTAAAAATTCATCACCGGCATAGCGGGCCGCTACGCCGTAATCCTGGACATGATCGTTGAGAATATTGGCAACATTGACCAGGACCTGATCGCCGATATCATGCCCCAGAGAATCATTAATAACTTTAAAGCGATCCAAATCCAAAAATATAACAGCCAGCGAGTGCTTCTTTTTAGCGGCCTGCTCAATGGCTTTCTCAATATATTTAATAATGTAGCGACGATTGAGCAAATTTGTCAGTACATCGTATTGGCTTTCCGATTCATGCGAATGTTGTAATTGTTTAAAGGCCATGGTGGCTCGGTAGTGCTCAACCAGTTTGCTAAACAACAATTTTAATTGATTCCAACGCGGGTACGTTCTTTGTCCACCCAAAACCAATATTGCCTTGTGATGTTTATTTACCCGACAATTAAACACCATAATGGATTCGACTGCGTTCATGGTAATAAATTCATCACCTGGAATGTGACGGCTGGCGTGTTCGTTTAACGATAAAATGCGTTGGCTTTTAAACTTTCTGAAAATAAAATCATGGCGGCTTTCACTAAAATGTTGTGCCTGATTGGATTTAGAATAGTCGAAAATAATTTTATCATAGGCTTGCCCGCGGCCTTGACTGAGCATAAAACAAAAATCAAAATCGGCCCACAAAGTTATTTGTTTTAACAGCTCATCAGAACGCTGAGAAATAAAATCTATGACCCTGATTTTATCCAAAAAATAGAGCATTTTTTGTCTAAATACATGCTCACTATGATCATGACACTCAATTAAATAATGGGGTACGCCATTAAATGTTAAATAATAAGCACATAACTTGATGGGGTAAGACTCATCATCCATGGTCCATTGAGATTGAATTTCAAGACGACCTGTTTCATTGAGACGGGCTTGATATTGCTCGGTTTTACGTTGCTGGTCCGGGGCCAAATAGTGCGTCCACTTTTGTCCTAATAATTTGTCCTTATAGACAGCAAATTGCTGCAAAAACTGCTCATTAACAGCCACGATGTGGTGCTTTTTAGCATGCGCCAACAGCAGCGGCAGACTGCCGGCCTGAAAAGCGCCTTGCAGATAATTCTCCAGTTCATTATTGTAATTTTCATCATCGAATAAGGCGCTGACTGCCACTAGCTGATTCTGATTCAGTGGCGAATAAAGCAGTTTTGCCACCCATTGTTTAATGTCCCGGTATTGTTGGTAGTCAAAACGGATATCATCACC
>CAZWVE010000014.1:0-11983 GCA_964636925.1 uncultured Marinicella sp. | reverse complement strand
GGAATACGATTCAGAATTGCGTATTGCATGGCTCGAAGGGTACTGTCTGGCTGCCTATCAGCGACTTCGTTTTCGTCCAGCAGATGGTCCTGGAAAACAATGCCGGCTTGAATGGCATCATTTTCTAAATCACTGAGTAAACGCAAGGTTTCACGACCCGGTTTTCCCCAGGCCTTTAAGAGCGGATTTTCAAAGGCCTGAATACCTTCATCCAAATCAAAAAAGGTTTCACCTTTTAATTCAGATGCCTGCGACGTCTGTTTGTCGTTGATCGTGTCGCCGGCGGCATCGCTCGCGTTTACCTTTAGTTGTTGAATGGATTGTCGCCAGTTCTTTTCACCGGCTGTTTCCAAATCCAACCAAAATTCTCGGCAAACGTTAAAATGATAAATATAAACCGAACTATGCTGCGCCAGTAATTGCATGACATGTCGGTGTAGCGGGCTTAAGCGTGACGGTACAAATAAAAATACGGGTTGGGTATTAGCTGCATCTGTTGCCTTAGTTGTGCGCAGTAAACCATTCAAGGTCAGACCGTGCGTGGATTCCTGAAACAAGCTCAGATAAACTTCCCGTTGGGCAGCTTCAATCTTTTTCAGCCGGGCGTTATGGCTGTCCTTAAAAAATAACTCACCTGTCAACCAGCTGGTAATTAATTCCGGCCGCGTTAATTCATAATCAATAAACAATAATGCCAACTGCTGTGTCAATTGCCAGGTTTTTTGGGCAATCAGCGCCGGGTTCTGGCGCGCATACAAATAATCATACAAAGGTGATAATAGCGCCTTTTTGCGGTTGTTCTGATCACGTAAAAAACCCCAGATGGCTAATTCAATGTCCCTAACGCTTAGCAATGGCGGTGGCTGATGATGTGTTTGCATGGCGCCTAATGCCTGAAACAGCCCCGTTTCCAAAAAGGGAAATGCCATATTGGCAACAATGCCATTGATGTTTGTTAAGAAGCGGTTTAAGTAGGTTTGAATATGTCCATTGGGCACAATGACATTCAGCGGTTTCAGCGGATCTTGGTGTTTTTTCCGGTGGCGTGTGATGTCATTATTTAGCGCAAGCGCCAACCGTTCAACCCGAGCGCTGTAAAAAATATGAATGCCACAGGAATCAGTCACTTAAAAACACAATCTGATTGCGACCTTTCTTTTTGGCGTCATATAAAGCCGCATCCAAACGGTTCAACCATTGAATGATTGATTCATGTTTATGTCGACTACCAACTGCCATAGACAAGGTAAGTTGATGTTTTTTTGCCAGGGCACTGTCAGCAAACTTCTGGTGTACGGTGTGAGATAGCTGACAAACTTCCTGCCAGTTCAGATGACGTGTCATAACCACAAATTCATCACCACCCATTCGGTATAAACGGTGTTTTGGCTTCAGTAGCTGGTTAATTAAGTCTGTCGCTAATTGCAGCACAGCATCACCTTCGACATGACCGAGACGATCATTAACATTTTTAAAATTATCAAGATCAATAAAGATGGCCGTTAATGCATCGCCGGATGCTTTAAGACTTTTCAGGTCCTCATAAAAAGCACGGCGATTATGCACCTTTGTCATGACATCCTGGCGCGATATTTTGCGCAGATTGTCATTTTGTTTCTTCATTTTATAGGCAAACAAAACGCAAAATGAACT
Organism: uncultured Marinicella sp.; assembly: GCA_964636925.1. GTDB lineage: Bacteria > Pseudomonadota > Gammaproteobacteria > Xanthomonadales > Marinicellaceae > Marinicella. The sequence goes on along the minus strand of CAZWVE010000014.1, from coordinate 10,330 downwards.
GGTTACAATGAGTGTCGAAGAAATCAGCACGATTTCTATAAGGCTGGCTTCAGTAATTTGAACGGCTAACAACAGCAGACCCATGGACCAAAGAATGATGGCATGTTTTGGCGGCAATAAGTAAAACACCAAAGTCACGGAAGGATAAGCCCAATAAATTTGTGCAATACCCTTGAAAGCCACTGTTAACTCGACCCCTATAACTGCCAATATAGCCACATAATAACTGGCCAGACGGGTATTGCCAGTTCGCCAATGGTAAATAAAAATAGCCATAGATACAGCCACCAAAGACCAGTCTAACATCATCATGGCATGTTCTTCACGCCACATACGATAAAGACCCATGATACCAACAGCGATGATATAAATCCCTATAAGTCCTAATACTATAATGTCTTGTTCAGTTCTTTTGATTTGTCCTTTCACGGCTAATCCTCTTTTTAGCTGTTTTCCATTATATCATCACTAATGTAGATAGCCGATAACTTGATCTGGTTAATCATCTGTATGCGACTTATTTTTTCGTATTATCGGTAGTCCTGATAGGATTTTTCTTCAATCAACGCAGATCCGGTCATGAGATTAATTTCTTTTTTAATGGCGGCCCGGTCATCATTTTCAAAATAGACGCTACGTGCCAGTTGAATAAACTCATCATCAAATTCAGCTTTCTTCTCTTTAATACGAATATCGTCCTCAATCGCCCAAAGTCTGAGATTAACCGCTTTTAAAGCCCGTTTTTGTTGTTGAATGTCATCTGATAGTAAGTCTTCCTGCTCGCAGATAGATTGCAGCAATGTCAGTTCATGTTTAACATTTTTTAATTTCTCGGCATCCTGGATTTTTTCCTGCTTAATTTCCAGTATGGTGACTTTATCTAATAACTCGCCCACCGATATGGGGGTGCTGATTAAACTCACTGATATCTCCTGTAATAAAAGACCCATTATTATAAACAATTCACGACCAGGCGATAACTTTTCGCCGTCCTTTTTGCGGCGATGTGATATTGACTTTTTTTTATTAACGTGGTTTTATGGTTGCTCTTTGGTCAGACAAGGTCATAACGATAACCACGATTCCCCGACAAAAATACATTCGCCTGTTATGGATTCCGGTTATATGGTGGTGTGTAACCAGTCCCTGGGTGCAGCATAGTCAATGGCACGCTATTCAATCTCGCGGACATTTACGTTATGGCACCCAGCTTTCATTGCTCTCCTACTTTAAAGATAACCAGACGCTGGCCGGTTATGAATACCAGTTATTATCCGCTTTTTGTGGCACTCACAATATTCAACTTGAGGTCATTGTTTATGATAACAATGGCGCCTTATTCGAGGATTTGAAAACGGGTTATATTGATATCGCCGGGGGACATTTAACCATCACCGAACAGCGGTTACAGCAATTTAAATTTACCCAGGCCATAAACAATACGTCAGTTTCCCTGGTCACGCATTACGATTTTCGAGACACTGAGAAATTATCGGAATTGACCGATGCCACAGGCGTTCTGATTGCAGGCAGCAGCTATATTGATTACCTATCAGATTTCACCGAACAACAACAAAATAATATCACCATCAGTGATGATTATTCATTATTTGATTTAATTCGTGAAATTAACTCAAAGAACATTGATTTCACCCTGGGTGACAGTGAAATTATTGCTATTTATCAGAATTTTATACCCGGCCTTTATACCCCTATTCAGGTCTCGAATAACCAAAAAGTGGCCTTGATGACACGTCGCCATCAAACAGATCAATTTCTGCTAAAACTGAATCAATTTATCATTGAAAGTGAACAAAACGGATTATTGGCTACCTTCAAAAAGCAGCTGTTAAATTTTATTCCGGACATTGATACGGCCAATACCGTAACGTTCTTCAATAAATTACAAACGGTCTGGCCCGAGGTCAAACACTGGATTTATGACGTTGCCCGAGAAATGAATTTTGATCCCATGTTATTGGCCGCCATAAGTTACCAGGAGTCCCATTGGGACGTTGATGCCACCTCCATCACCGGTGTCAAAGGACTGATGATGCTGACCCGTTTTACGGCCAAAGAAATGGGTGTTAAAGACCGCACCAATCCGATTGAAAGTTTACGTGGCGGTATTCGTTATTTTAGAAAAATGAAAAATAAATTGCCTGAACGTATCCGCGATACGGACCGCACTAAATTAGCCCTGGCTGCTTATAATATGGGTTACGGTCATTTAGAAGATGCCCGAATACTGACGCAACGAAACGGTAAAAACCCTGATTTGTGGTCAGATGTCAAAAACCACCTGCCACAACTCAATAATCCTAAAATTGCGCACAGCCTGAAACATGGCACAGCGGACGGCAAAACCGCCCGAACATATGTGGAGAATATTATGATTTTTCGAAAACTAATGGCATGGCAACAACAAAAAGAACGCAATTAATTGGCATAAATGGTCGCTGTTTTTCGTTATAGTATTAAACAACTGTATTTTTTTGTGAGCCATTACCCAATTTTACGTATAATTGAACCCTTAAAAAAACTATTATTTGTGGTTGTTGACGCATCACAGTATGATTTTAAAAATAATATCATTACCCGAATTCTATGAATTATCAGCTGGCACATAACAGCCACGAAGGCATAAAACGCAGCCACAATGAAGACACCTACGGAATAGATGCCGAGCATCACATTTTTTTGGTTGCTGACGGTATGGGCGGCCATGACCATGGTGAAATTGCCAGCGCATTAGCCCGCGATTACATCATGGCGGGTTTGAGCCATAACAAAGGTCTCACCGAAACCATTTATGAAGCCAATGAGGCCATTATCGCCTGCTCTTTAGAAAAGGACAGCCAGCTACCCATGGGGACGACTGTTGCCATTATGCAATTCAATAATCAGCACTGTTACTGCGCATGGGTGGGTGATTCAAGAATTTATCGTTGGCGAAATGGTGAATTAACGGCCATCAGCTCTGATCACTCCTATGTCCAGGAACTGGTGGACCAAAACCTGATTACCAGTGAACAAGCACGCAACCACCCACACCGTAATGTGGTCACCCAAGCGCTGGGCGTGACTGATAACAGTGAGTTAAGTATTGCTGAAGTGACAGATACGTGGCAACCCGGGGATAAATTCCTGATTTGTAGTGATGGCTTGACGGAAGAGGTCGAAGACAGTGAAATTGAACGTGTTCTGGGTCAAGACCTTGCACCAAAAGAATTATGTGATCAGCTCATGATTAAAGCCCTTGAAAATGGCGGATCAGATAATATAACTGCCATCATCGTGGCCTTCGATTAAGTGCCTGAAAACCATTGTGTAAGCATACAATGGCGCTTAGGTACCATAATATACCCCGTAAATATGCGCTTTCTGGCAACCGGTGACTGACCGTAAATCGGTGGCTTGTCCACGACAATGCCTGGCTGCCAACCAGGCCATCAGCATTGCTTCTATATCATCCGCGGCCATGCCTACGTCATTACTACGAACGACCGGACATGGCAAGGTGTTCTGCATAGATTCCATCAGCAACTGATTGTGAACACCGCCACCAACCACAATTAATTGATTCAGGTTTTTCTGATAATCACTGATGGCCCGTTCGACAGATTTTACCACCAGTGCAACCAGGGTTCGTTGTACATCAGCAGGCAGTATTTTGAAGTCAGAAAGATAAGAAGCCAGCCAGTTTTGATTAAAGTATTCCCGACCGGTGCTTTTCGGTGGTTGTTGCTGAAAATACGGATCAGTCAATAAATGGGCCAATAATTCGTTATTGACCTGTCCTGTTTGTGCCCAATGACCAAGATTATCGTAATCCTGCCCGGTGTGTTGATAACACCATTCATCAAGTAGACAATTGGCCGGACCGACATCGAATCCGATTAATTTTTGGTTAATTAGGGATAAATTAGCAATGCCACCTAAATTCAGAACACCGATGTTTTGACCCTGTTTTTTAAATAAGGCCTGATGCAGTGCCGGTGCCAATGGCGCGCCCTGACCGCCATAAACCATATCAGTGCGTCTAAAATCAGCAATCACCGGAATCCCGGTTTGTCCAGCCACCCAGGCAGGATGACCCAGTTGCCAGCTGTTTGGGACATCGTATTCCGGTAAATGGGCCACAGTTTGTCCGTGCAAACCTATGGCCTCGATGCTGTCTTTAACCAGATTATGTTTTTTAATAAATTGGTTGATTGCATCGCTGTAAGCCTGGCCTAAATCAGCGTCCAGACCAGCCATATGACTGGCTGTTATGGCTTTATCTTGAATGACAGACAGTATCCGTGATTTGAGGGCCGAAGCAAAAGGCACAAATTCGCTGGCCAAAAGTGTTAACGGCTCATCATCAATCAGGACCAGATCAATTCCATCGGCTGAGGTGCCGGACATCACACCCAGTGTTTTCACTCGATTTGGGCAATTAAACCGTTGGTGATGTTGTGTAGTTGACCTAAAATTGGTCGTGCATAATTTTCAAAATCTGCCATTTTGTTTTTTGCCAACGGTTCAGCTTTCGGTAAATCAACGGTTCTTGGGTTGCGGTGTACACCGTTGTAGATAAACTCATAATGTAAATGTGGTCCGGTGGCCAAACCGGTGGCACCGACATATCCGATGGTTTGTTTTTGCTTCACCCGCTGTCCCTGTTTAACGGCCCGTTTGGTGAAATGCAGGTATTTCGTCACTATGCCATTGGGATGCTGTATAAACACATGATGGCCGTTATATTTATTGTAAGCCGATCGTATCACTTTACCGGCACCGGCTGCATAAACCGGTGTACCCGTGGGCGCACTGTAATCAATGCCGCGATGGGCTTTGACACGTTTTGTCACCGGATGCAGTCGTTTTGGATTAAAATTTGAACTGATGTATGAAAAATTGAGGGGGGCCCGGAGGAAGGCTTTTTTCATGCTGCGTCCATTGGGCGCATAATATTGCGGCTCGCCGGAGCCGTCATCGTATAACACCGCTTCGTAATGACGATCCTGATTGGTGAAACTGGCCGCTAAAATACGACCGTCGGTGAGAAACTCACCTTCTTTATATAGCTTTTCGTAAATTAAACTAAATTGGTCACCGGCTCTGATTTCCAGCACAAAATCAATATCCCAACTGAAAATGTTGGCCAGGTCCATAATCATTTTATCACTGAGGCCGGCTTTCTTACCGGCAGTAAAAACGGAATGTTCAATGACACCATGGGTGCTGACTAAACGAAGTTGCTGTTCTTGTGTCACAATTTCAGTGGAGATTTGACCCATGTCATAATGTATGAGCAAAGTTTCGAATTCAGACACCTGGTATGACAGGCTTACCAGCTCACCGTCATGATTGAGTTTGAAATCAATGGCATTACCCGGCATTACTTTGGTCAGCAAACGACTGTCTTCATTAAAATGGGCAATTTTTAACAGCAATCCCTGTGATAAGCCCACATCGGTAAAGATACCAGATAAGGTTTCACCTTTTTTAACCACCCGATGAATATGTTTTAATTGTTCTGTGCCGATTAAGCCGTTTTCTGAGAAGCTCATTAACGGGGTACTGGGAATGGTTAATTCATTAAATACCGGTCGGCTGTCCACATGGGCATCGGCACCCACCGATAAAATATCGATAATAGCAAATACCACAAAAATAACCATCATCAGCATAAACAGTGTTTTTTTGCGTATTAGTTGGTTGCGCGCAATGAGAAAGCGCGATTGCCATGATGTTTTGCTGGTATTTAATTTGTTAGGAATGGCTTGTGTTTTAATAACCCATACTCCGGCATGTTGACGTTCACTGTGGATTATAGGGTATTTTTAAAGACATTGCCTTATTTAGGTTCTCATTTTTACCTGAGTTTTGTAGAATTAACCCCTTTTTAACGAAGCCATTAATCATGTCCATTCAAGATACCCTGGATTTAATTTGTCGCGGTACTGAAGAAGTCATTAAACTGGATGAACTCAAGCAAAAGCTCACATCCGGTAAATGCTTAAAAATTAAAGCGGGATTTGATCCCACGGCACCTGATTTACATCTCGGACACACTGTACTCATTAATAAAATGCGGCAATTCCAGGATTTAGGACATGACGTCATTTTTTTGATTGGTGATTTTACCGGTATGATTGGCGATCCCAGTGGAAAAAGTGTTACCCGTAAAGCCCTGACACGCGAACAAGTACTGGAAAACGCGAAAACCTACCAACAACAAATTTATAAAATTCTGGATAAAGACAAAACCACCATCGCCTTTAATTCCCGGTGGTTTAATGACATGAGTGCGGCCGACATGATTGCCTTGTCAGCACAATACAATGTCGCACGCATGCTGGAACGTGACGATTTTAATAAGCGCCATAAATCGGGGCAATCCATTGCCATACATGAATTCATGTATCCGTTGGTACAAGGCTATGATTCCGTGGCGCTTAAAGCGGATGTTGAACTGGGTGGTACCGATCAAAAATTTAATTTACTGGTTGGACGACATTTACAAACCCAGGCCGGGCAGGATCCTCAGGTGGTTATCACGGTGCCCTTATTAGAGGGCCTTGATGGTGTGCAGAAAATGTCCAAATCACTGGGTAATTACATCGGTATCGACGAAAAACCCGACAGTATGTTTGGTAAAATCATGTCGATTTCAGACGAATTAATGTGGCGTTATTTTGATTTGTTGAGTTTTAAAAGTAATCAGGAATTAGATCAGCTCAAAGCAGAGGTCAACGCCGGAAAAAACCCAAGAGATGCTAAATTTGAATTGGCGTTAGAAATTATTGAACGATTCCATGATAAAAAGGCGGCCGAACATGCCCTGGCCCATTTCAAGGCTCAATTTCAGAAAGGTGCGATTCCGGATGATATAGCACAGATGGATATCAGCACTGAATCCGGTGAAATGGGCATTGCCCATATACTGAAAAACGCCGATTTGTGCCCGAGCACATCAGAAGCCATTCGCATGGTGAAACAAGGTGCGGTTAAATTCGACGGGGAAAAAATAAATGATCCCAAAAAGACTTTTGAAGCCGGTACCCGGGGTGTTTTTCAGGTGGGTAAACGTAAATTTGCCGATATCACACTGACATAAAAAAACCCGGACGCCGGCCGGGTTTTTGTTCGTGCACTTAAACAGTATGCGGAGGCTTTAAAAATCATAGACCAGATTAGCCGACACCAGTGAATCATAAGACACTTTGCCAGGGGCCACATCCGTATTATATCGGTATTGGTGCGCCAACTTTACAGAAAACTGACTATTTACTTTAAATTTAAAACCTAAGTCATTCTGCATAAAAGTATTATCTGAACCAGATTCAACCAGTAATAGCTCGCTAAACTTCACCGTTTCGGTCAATGCCCGCATATAATTAAGTTTAGCTACAATGACCGCACCGGTATTTTCAGTACGATCGGCATCCAGCGCCTCAATTTTATAACCGGCACCGATTTCAGTACTGAATTTATAATCGTCTGAGTCTGCAAACTGATGCCCCCAGCCAAAGGAGGTTGTCAGGGTGTAATCAAAACCGGAAAAATTATCCTTATCATAACGGGTGTTGTTATAAATGTAGTCATTATGATCCAGTTTGTAACCATTACGGGTACTTAAAGTGTAACGTTCTGCCGTGTCTTTGCCGTCACTGGAAGCCCGCACCACATCCAGATTTATGTTATTAATCCATTTTTCGGACTCTCGCTCAAGTAAAAGGCCGGCGGTTAAGCTTTCATTGTCCGAGTTTCCTGAAGTCATCGAAAACCCAAGCTGCCCCGAACCTGACCATATGCCGTTTACCGCATCCTCATCAGCGGCAATAACCGGCGATAAAAATACCAAACCGGCTGTACTTAAAAATAAAGTTGATTTTAAACGCATCATTAATTTCCTTGATTAAAGCCGTTTAATTTAATGCTTTTGTCTTGTTTTTCAATAAACTTTTGGTAAATGGGACAAAAAAGTGACGATAAAATGTTAAAATTAATCGACGCTTAAATGAATGACATTATCATGACAGAAACCCTGCCAAATCGGCTGATGACTGAATTTGATCGCTTTTTAAAGGTGATTAACCACAGCAGTGACAACACGGAAAAACATCCGGGACACGGTATACAGGCGCCGCAATTAGATGACAGACAAACACGACATATCGGGGGTTTGATGCGTATTAATCACACCGGCGAAGTTTGTGCCCAGGCACTTTATAATGGTCAGGCTTTATGGGCCAAAGATGCGCAAACCCATGCCCATTTGCGACAGGCCGCAGCAGAAGAGCACGATCACTTAAACTGGTGCCAGGTTCGATTGGATGAGCTGGGTGAATCGGTCAGTAAAACCAACATTTTTTGGTATGCACATTCTTTTGCTATCGGCAGTATTGCGGCTTTTTTTGGTGATGCGGTGAGTTATGGCTTTGTTATTGAAACCGAACGCCAGGTTGAGAGCCATTTACAAGATCATCTAGATGATATTGGTGCCCAGGACCCCCGCTCTGCCGCTATTCTAAAGCAGATGCAATTGGACGAAATCAGACACGGCGAAAATGCCCGTAATGCCGGTGGTATCGAATTACCGGAACCTGTTAAACTGGTGATGACGGGCCTTTCTAAATTAATGAAATTTGTGAGTTATAGAATATGAATAGAGAATCGATGGAATTTGATGTCATTATTGTCGGCGGCGGGCCTGCCGGGTTAGCCACAGCCTGTCGTCTGGCACAATTATCACAGGAACAAGGCCAGGATTGGCAAATTGCGCTGGTAGAAAAAGGTTCTGAAATTGGTGCCCACATCATGTCCGGCGCGGTGATTGAAACCGAAGCCTTAAGCGAGTTATTCCCTGATTGGAAAAATATGGGCGCGCCGGTAAAAACCGAAGTTAAAGACGACACCTTCTACTATTTGCGGGGGGCTGAAATAGCCAGCAAAATTCCGGGTTTATTTATTCCTAAACCGATGCGCAACCATGGTAATTACATCATTTCATTGGGTCAGTTATGCCGCTGGCTGGGCGAGCAAGCGGAAAATTTAGGCGTCAATATTTTCCCGGGCTTTCCTGCATCTGAACTTATTTATGGCGAAGATGGTGCCGTAAAAGGCATTATTACCGGTGATATGGGGATTGGTCACGACGGTCAGCCCAAAGACAGTTTTGAACCCGGCTATGAACTACTGGCCAAACAAACCATATTTGCCGAAGGTTGTCGTGGCTCACTGGGTAAACAGCTTAAACAACAATTCGATTTAGAAAAAGACTGTGATCCCCAGCATTATGGCCTGGGTTTTAAAGAAATCTGGCAAATTGATGAGAGCCTGTCGAAACCCGGTGAAGTGGTTCACACTCTGGGCTGGCCTTTAGATAATCACACCGAAGGCGGTGGCTTTTTATACCATTCCGCACCCGGCCTGGTGTCTTTGGGCTTTGTTGTGGCTTTAAATTATAAAAACCCCTATTTCAGTCCTTTTGAAACTTTTCAACAATGGAAACTCAATCCGGTCATTAAAAATTTGCTTAAAAACGGTAAGCGCATTTCCTACGGTGCCCGCTCATTAAACAAGGGTGGTTTTCAATCCTTGCCGAAATTAACGTTTCCCGGTGGTTTATTGGTTGGTTGTGATGCCGGTTTTTTAAATCCCGTTAAAATTAAAGGCACACACACCGCCCTAAAATCAGGACTCATTGCGGCAGAATCACTGGCCAAACATCTACTCACCACAAACCCCAACTCAGAGCTCACGTCCTATGGTGAAGACATTAAGCGCTCGAGTATTTATCACGAACTGCACAAATCAAGAAACTTTGAACCCGCGCTAAACAAATTAGGCACATTCTGGGGGGCGGCCTTCACCTACATAGATCAAAATATTTTCTTCGGCCACATGCCGTTTACCTGGCGCTTAAAACAACCTGACTTTGCCAGTTATCAACCGGCAGCTGAAAGCACACCGATTGAATATCCGAAACCGGATGGCGAGATTACCTTTGATCGACTATCGTCAGTGTTTTTATCCAGCACCAACCATGAAGAAGACCAACCCAGTCATATCAAGCTCAAAGATCCGGACATTCCAATTCAAGTTAATTTACCGCAATGGGCAGAACCTTCGCAACGTTATTGTCCGGCAGCGGTTTTTGAGGTTGTGGAAGAATCCGGTCAACAAAAGTTCAGAATCAACTTCCAAAACTGTGTACATTGTAAAACATGTGACATTAATGACCCGTCGCAAAACATTGTTTGGACGACACCGGAAGGTGGTGGAGGCCCTAATTACTCAAATATGTAGTGTTTTTCAGCTAATTGAACATTAAAAC
>CAZWVE010000013.1:4129-12261 GCA_964636925.1 uncultured Marinicella sp. | reverse complement strand
GTGGCTTATTTTTGGCGGTCAAAAAATTCATGTCAGCGATAAAACGGCGTTGGTATTGGCACCGAAAGGCTTTATTGTCGATCAATATTCAGGTGATCCGGCAATGCATGCTATTCAAACAATCCAGGGAACCCGTGTACCTGAAACCAGAATGCGCGACATTGTGCGAAGCTTAGAGATGGCAGCAGACGATGACAGTATTACCGCCCTGGTGATTAATCCCGATGAATTAATGGGTGTGGGATTAACCCATTTACGTGAAATTGCCGATGCCGTTGAGCGTTTTAGAAAAGCCAGTGGCAAACCGGTGATTGCCATGGCCACATCTTTGTCGCAGTCACAATATTACCTGGCCAGCTTAGCGGATGAAATATTAATGGATCCACAAGGTTTTTTGTTTATTCAGGGTTTTGGCGGTTACCGTAATTACTTTAAAGAAGGTTTGGACAAACTTGGTGTGGATGTGCATTTGTTTCGGGTCGGTGAGTATAAATCTGCGGCAGAACCCTATGTACGCAATAATATGTCTGAGGAAGCCAAAGAAGCGAATCTTCATTTTATGAATGATTTATGGCAGACCTTTTTAACCGATATTTCAAAGCGCCGTGGGTTGTCGGTGGTTGATCTGACGGAAATTATTGATGATCAGGCGAAACGCTTACAGGCGCAAAACGGCTCGGTCGCTGACATGGCATTACAAGCCGGTCTGGTTGATCGCATAATGAAACAGCCGTTTATGCACAAACATATTGCTGAAGTCAGCTCCTTTGATGATGAGGGCAATCACTTTAGAGGTATTGATTTTAAGGATTATTTGACCCTCGATTTACCCAAAGTTAAGAATAACAAGCAGATTGCTGTGGTGGTGGCAGAAGGGGTCATTTTACCCGGCAAACAACCTGCCGGTACCATCGGTGGTGATTCGACCTCGGCGTTACTGGAGCAAGCGCGCTTAGATAATAACGTCAAAGCGGTGGTGTTACGGGTTAACAGCCCGGGTGGCGGTGTTTACCCTTCGGAACAAATTAGACGTCAGGTAGAAGCTTTACAGGTCGCCGGTAAACCGGTGGTGGTGTCAATGGCCAATGTCGCGGCTTCCGGTGGTTACTGGATTTCGATGACGGCCGACAGTATCTGGGCCAATGAAGGCACCATTACCGGATCCATCGGTATTTATGGATTACTCATGACTTTCCCGAAACTCTTTAATAAGCTCGGCATTCACTCCGATGGTGTTGGTACCACCGAATGGGTGGGTGCCTTTAACCCGGACCGACCGCTGGATCCTGAGTTTGCTAAACTGATTCAGTCAAACATCGAATACGGCTATCAGCAATTTATCACTGCCGTAGCCATGGCGCGCGGTTTAGAGGTGTCGATGGTGGATCAGGTGGCACGCGGCCGTGTCTGGACCGCCAAACAGGCTAAAGATCTGGGCTTGATCGATGAATTGGGCAATCTCCAACAAGCCATCGCAGATGCCGCAGACAAAGCCGGTGTCAGTGATGATTATCAAGTGCGCTGGTTAGAAAAGAAATTAAGCTTTGCCGAACAGCTTTTAACAGACAGCATGGCACACGCGGCCGCCTGGCTTGAACCCCAACAACCCAGTGCACAGGCACAGATACAGCAACTCATGGCACCGATGATGGCAGATATGCAGCTGTTGCTCAATCGACGTCCCGGTGAGCTGATTAAAATGGCCCATTGTTTCTGTCAGGCACCGCAGCTTTAATGGTCATGAGGTGCCTTAACCCGGGTTTTAAAAAGCCCCTTTTTATGCTATAATTCAACATCCGTTGCTCAATGGAGGACGGAACTTTCAAGGTGTTCAATGTGTCAAACAGAACATCAAATTCTCAATCACATGGGCTTAATAAAGCCATGTCAGATTTTGGAGTACATAATGACAACAAATACATTAAAAAATTTACCCATACCCTCTGTAACCGGCTCACTGGATGCCTATATCAGTACGGTCAATCAAATTCCGGTATTAAGCGTCGAAGAAGAACGCGCTTTGGCCGATCGTGTGCGTGATAATAATGACTTAGAAGCGGCCCATTCTCTGGTGATGTCCCATTTGCGTTTTGTGGTCTATGTGGCCAAAGGCTATGCCGGCTATGGTTTGCCGGTGGGCGATTTAATCCAGGAAGGTAACATTGGTTTAATGAAAGCGATTAAACGCTTTGATTCGGTCCATAAAGTACGTCTGGTTTCTTTTGCCGTGCATTGGATTCGTGCCGAAATCCACGAATATATTCTGAAAAACTGGCGTATTTTAAAAGTCGCCACAACCAAAGCACACCGCAAGCTGTTTTTTAATTTAAGAAAAAACAAAAAACGCCTCGGCTGGTTTACCCAGGATGAGGTTAATCGTGTGGCCAGTGACCTGGATGTGAAACCGGAAGTTGTGGTAGAAATGGAATCCCGCTTGCATGGCCAGGATGTGTCTTTTGATTTACCCGGCGACGACGATGAGGATAACACTTATTCGCCCCAAGCCTGGTTAACCCATAACAGTCTGACACCCGAAGCGACCATGATTAAAGACCGAGAATATGAAAAAAATCATGAAGCCTTATTTCAGGGCTTAGATAAATTGGATGAACGGTCTCTGGATATTATTAGTCGTCGCTGGCTGGTTGATGATAAGGCCACGTTACAAGAACTGGCGGATAAATAGGGTATTTCAGCCGAGCGTGTCCGACAACTTGAGGCCGCTGCTATGAAAAAACTTAAAACACAACTGGCCGCCTAAAAGTGTAAACAATACGAAAAAAACCGCCCGCGGGCGGTTTTTTTGTGCCCGCGCAATTTTAGTCAACCCGATGTTTTATTGATTCAAATCAAACATATAAAGTTTGAAATATGCTAACGTTATTGGTTTTTAAAAGTCGTTCATGTCATACATTCAAATAACTGTGCTATGAAATTTACCATGACGAATGCCAGAACCAACTATAAATAAATTCTGTGGAGAATAAATGAGTAAAAAAATCATCATGTTATGTCTTGTCACTATGGTGAGTGTGTTACATGCAGAGTCTGAATCCGAAAATGACAAAGTGAATGCGGTTGGCAGTCAATTGCCAAACCACATCAGAAGCTTATTAATTGAGGAGATGCAAGCCATCACCACCTCTATGGATGTTATTTTTCGGGCATTAATTGCCGGTGAACATGACCAGGTTGCGCCCCAGGCACAAGCCATCCATGACAGCTTTATTATGGCGCAAAAAATGACTGAAGAAGACAGAAAAATCCTCAAAGAGACTTTGCCAGGAGAGTTTGTCGAGCGTGATCAGGCGTTTCATCATTTAAGTGCTGAACTGGCGGAAGCCGCACGTCATAAAGATCAGGCAAAACAAGTTAAGCTATATCAGGACATGCAAAAAGCGTGTTTAGCCTGTCATCAGAATCATGCCCTGGATCGATTTCCGAATTTAAAACCTGCATCGACCGGGGAGTAGTTAAAAGAGATCTTTGAATTAATCTGAGCTGGTGGAATTTTAGGCTTTTTAACTCGGTTCACGATTAATTCGAAGAACTCTAACAATTAAACGGAGGAATACAATGCCAAAATTAATCACATTATTGGGCGTCATGGTATTAATGCTGTTGAGTATTAACCTGCAGGCTCAAGAGGAGTCAACAACCATGCAAGCAACTGAAAATTCAGATTATATGCCGAGTTTAATTACCGATACACCCTTAGAAGGCCGCAAGCTGGCGATTACTATGGTGCGTAAAACCATTGGAGCCATTCAACAAGACGGTGACATTAAAAAAGCGGTAAGAAAAGAATACCAGGATGATGCCGCTTTATTAATGCGTGCCGCTGAATTGGTGGCTTTTGAGTTTAAAACCATTGCAGAAGCCAATAACTATTGGCGCGATAAAAAAGCAGATCAATAAAAGATCAAGGTGTCGAAAATGTGGCTTTATCGACACCTTGATATCAAGCGTTAAAATTCTTTACTGCGGTTTTCACCGTCAATGATGACTTTGCCTGAGCCGGCATTTTTGATGTTTAAGCTGCCGTCTAACGCATCAATATAGATGCTGCCTGAACCATCATTAATAACCACAGAACCGACGATATCTTCGAGCATAATGTCACCGGAGCCATCATCGATATCGACTTCACCCGCACTGTTTTTGACGGTGATGTCACCCGAGCCGTCCGCAATCTCTTTGTTGCCGTTGACATTAAGCAGCTTGATATCACCGGAACCGTCATCAATATTAATATCGCCGTGACTGTCCGTGATTTTGATATCGCCTGAGCCATCATCAATATCAATGGCACCTTTGGATTGGCTAATTAAAATATCACCGGAGCCGTCGTCAATATCAATGTTATTTGAAACCCGGTTAATCTCTATCGATCCGGATCCGTCATCAATCTCGACATATCCGGTCAGTTCAGTAACACTGATGGCACCGGAACCATCATCAATATCGACGTCCAAATCCTCGGGGATTAGAATATCCAGATGAATAAGAATTTCAGGGTTTTTGCGCAAATTCGGTTTACTGTGACCGCGCAAAACCGCATATTCACTTTCACGGTCAAGTTGTAAAATCATGTCACGGGCAAAAACCTCTTTCAGCTGCGCCATGGAACGATACTTTTTAGAAGTGATGGTGGCCGTTACTTGAATGTCGTTTGACTCGTGACTACGAATGCTTATGTCGCCGGCACCGTTAATAACATCCAGTGCACTGATGCGGTCGGTTGACATATTCAAACTTTGTTGGAAGGACAGGTTTTCGGCGCTGACCAGGCCACTGCTTAAAGCAAAAAGAATCAGAAATTTGTACATAATCGTGTTCCCCAAAAAGATATTATTTTAGTATATCTTCAGGTTTTTTTAACAGTGCCTGAAGTCATGCGCTGTTCAATGGCGTGGATATTGCTTTCTTTATCGGAAAAATCGAAGTCTATACTATTGGCAATCCAGCCATACCATAAATCACAATCTCGCTGGATTTGGTGATAGGTGAGTAAACTGTGATTAATGCAGCCAAGACCAATACGGGAGACCATGACCACAGGTAAGGCCATGGCCAGGGCTAGATCCTTAAGCATCAGTGTTTCAGATAAAGGCACGCACCAGCCGCCCACACCTTCCACCAGAATACGATCAACGTCTTGTTGTAACTGTTTAAAGCGATGAAGGCAGTCACTTAAATTAAATGTGCCATGACTGTCAGCTATGTGCGGTGAGGCCGGTTTATCATATAAATAAGGGTTGATTTCGTTAACAGCTTGACCGGTGACAGCGGCTAATCTGAGGGCATCTTCACTGACTCTTTGGCCATCTTTTATGCTGGCACCGGTGGCCAGCGGTTTAAAAGCGGCCACCGATAGGCCCTGTTGTTGCCAGGTTTTTAATATCTCACAAGCGATATGGGTTTTTCCGGCGTCGGTGTCGGTGGCAGTGATAAAACAGGAGGGTAATGATGCGTAATCAGTGATGCGCATGGTAATGTTGTGCCAATTGTTCGTATTGCGCCACATGAATGGTTTCCGGGCGTTGTTGCGGATCGATATCAAAGGACTGTAATTGATCGTCGCTAAACCATTTTTTGAGATTGTTGCGAATGGTTTTGCGGCGTTGCGCGAAGGCTTGTTTAACGACAAATTCCAAGCTGGTTAAATCAACGTTGGTGGGATTGTCCTTTGGAATAAGCTCAATGATTTGTGAGTCAACCTTGGGTACCGGCTTAAAGGCTTCAGGGGGCACCAAAAGCGCGGCATGACATTGAAACCGATGTTGCAACATCACCGACAATCGCCCAAATGCTTTGACACCCGGTGAGGCGCATATCCGCTGCACCAGTTCTTTTTGTAACATAAAAACAGCCCGTTCTATGTGATGAGACTGTTTCATTAAATGGATGAGTAAGGGTGATGATATGTTATAAGGTAAATTGCCGACAATCAGATATGGCCCCTGGTCAAGCGCAAGGCTTAAGGCATCTTGATGCCGAATCGTGACATGGTTTTTGTGGCCATAGCGTTGCTCTAAAAGCGGGATTAAATCCGGATCAAATTCAATCAGTGTTAAAGGCACAGCGACTTCGGCCATCGGGTCTGTGAGTGCGCCTGTGCCCGGACCGATTTCAATTATTTGTCTGGCCTGTTCGGGTTTAATTAGCCGGATAATTTGATCAATAATGCCGTCATCCTGCAGAAAATTCTGACCGAAGCGTTTTTTAGCGCGCATAATTTTGTTGGTTTTTAACGCATTGACGTGCCAGTTCAATGGCGGCTTTTAAGCTGCCGGCATCAGCGATACCCTGACCGGCAATATCAAGAGCCGTGCCATGATCAACACTGGTTCTGATAATGGGTAGGCCCAGGGTTATATTCACAGATTTGCCAAAACCGGCATATTTGAGCGGTGCCAGCCCCTGATCATGGTACATGGCCAGAATGGCATGGTATTGTTTCACCCGGTTGGGTGTAAATAAAGTATCTGCCGGGATGGGGCCTGATAAGTGGTAACCTTGTTGCCGTAACCCGTCCAATACCGGGATAATAATGTCTATCTCTTCGGTGCCGATATGGCCGCCTTCACCGGCATGTGGATTTAAACCGCAAACGGCAATATGGGGTTTTTTAAGACCGAATTTTTGCTGTAAATCATGGCTCATGATTTCAATCACAGTTTGAATTTTTTCCGTGGTAATGGCTGCGGCAACTTTTTTCAGCGGTAGATGAGTGGTGACCAATGCCACCTTCATGACATGGTTCAACAGCATCATTACCACTTGCTTGCTGCCTGTTAATTCGGCCAGATATTCTGTATGGCCTGAAAAAGAAATACCGGCATCGTTAATGACACCTTTATGAATGGGATTGGTAATCATGGCATGGTAACGGCCATTCAAACAACCCTGAGCAGCTATTTTAATGGTTTCCAATACATAGCGCGCGTTAGCGGTGTTTAATTGACCAAAGTGACTGGTTTCTGCCAAAGTAACCGGTTCGATTTGATGCGCCGGTAAATGGGGTAAATGGGACTTGATCAGATGTGGGTCACCAATAAGGATACAGTCATGTAATTCATGATTAAGCTGCGCGAGTAGTTCAACGCCAATGCCGGCGGGCTCTCCCAGGGTAATGGCTAACTTCATCGGGTCGGTTTATAAACGAATGTCGACGAATGCTTCACCGCGAATTTCTCTCAGCCAGGATTCGATGGCTTGTTGCATTTTACGTTGGCGAATGGCTTGTTCGGCTTGTTGACGCTTGAATTCTTCAGTAACATCCGCTTGTTTTTTGTCCAGCAATTTAACAATATGCCAGCCGGATTCGGTTTGAAAAGGGCTGGACATTTCAGTGATGTCCAGATTTTCAACGATGGTACCCATACGCGGTCCTAATTCATCTACCGAGCGCCATCCCATCTCACCGCCCAAAGGTGCCGAGTTATAATCATCAGAATGTTCTTCCGCCAGTCTGGCAAAATCAGCACCATCTTGCAACTGCTGGTATAAATCATTGATGATTTTCATGCCGTCTTTGGCAGAAACAATTTCATCACTGGCAACCATTAAATGCTGCACTTTAAATTGATCCACCATTTTGGTGGTTTTATCGCGTTTATCCACTAACTTGATTAAATGAAAACCACTGGCGGAGCGTAAAGGACGGGTGAGTTCGCCGACCGTCATGGATTTAACTTGTTCGGCAAACATAGGTGGTAATTGATTCACCGGTCGCCAACCCAACCGACCACCTTCCAGGGCTTTCTGGCCGTCAGAATATTGTGTCGCCAGTGTGGCAAAATCAGCACCATCAAGTAATTGCTGTCTTAAATCATTGATAACAGTGCGTTTGGCTTCGATTGTCGCTTCATCGGCACCTTCGGGAACGGAAACCAGAATATGCTGAATATCCACCTCGCCTTGATCCAGTTCGTTATCCGCTAAAAACAAATCAATTTCATGTTCACTGACTTTGACTGTGGAATTGGCATAGGCATAGCGCACCCGTTCGGTAATCATGTCCTTGCGCATATCATCGCGAAAATCAGCAAAATTAAAGCCATCAGATTCAATGGTTTCGCGCATTTGTGCCAAGGTAATGCCATTTTGACGTGCGATGTTAGTTAAGG
>CAZWVE010000013.1:0-4119 GCA_964636925.1 uncultured Marinicella sp. | reverse complement strand
CACTTCGGCATCAGACACCCGAATACCAACCTGTTCAGCCCGTTGCAGCTGAACATTTTGTACAATCAATTTTTCCAAAACCTGCTTGTTTAAAATATCATCCGGCGGCAATGGGTTGCCGGTGGCTTCTATTTGTTTTTTGATGGAATCGGCGGCACGTTCTAATTCTGAACGCATAATGACGGCATCATCAACGACCGCCACAATATCGTCTAAAAATTGGTCAGCCTGTGCCAGTGGTGCGAGGACTAAAAATAAATAAGCTAATTTTCTCATAATTAAAATGTCTCTTGATATCCTAAAATGGATTGTTGAAGTAACTCTCTTGGGTCTCTGCCTAACGCGCCCAAGCCGTTTAATTGTATTTCTGCGTAAATGCCGTTATTACTCAAACCCGACTCATCCACAAGATAATGGCGGGCGACTAAACGAAATGCCCAACAACAGCTTTTATGTTCGTAGCCGAATAGGGCCTCAATGGTTTTATGGCTACGGGTGGAATAATTCCACCGGGCGATAATACGGTGTCGCTGATTAAGGGGTAAGACAACCGAGGCGTCAAACTGTTCAATTTTAGAACGCCTAAAGCGATAAGCCAGGTTATATAGGGCATCATGTGCGGATTTGTGTTGAATGCGAAACAGTCCGCGCTCTAATTCAGACTCGTCTTCATTGTAATGGAGAGATAAGCCGGCTGACCAGTATTGTGACAAAAATAAATTATAGTCAAAAATAATGGGTGATTGGGTGATGGTTTGTGGTTCGTCGTCGATCTGTACTTTTTGGTCTTCAAAATAGTTAATTTGACCGATGGTCCAGTTCCAGCGCTCTTGCCCGTCCTGTCCAAAACTACGTTGCGTCAATGCCAGCGAAGCCTGATTCATATCGGACTGGCGATCGGCACCGGAAAAACGATTGGTTTGAAATAACAAAGCACTGCCAAAACTCAATTCTCGACTATCAAAAATCGGGATATCGGATTGATCGCGATAGGGTGCGTAGGTATAAAATAATCTGGGCTCGAACGTCTTATAGCGGCCATCGGCTTCTGTTTTTTGAAAAATAAGCCCTGAATCAACGGATACAATGGGTAAATTTCGATTCACATCAGCCCGGTTATCATCAAACTGATAATGGGTACTGCGGTACTGAAGTTTAGGCTTTAGGTAGCCCCAAGAAGTGGTCCACTGTTTTTCAATCCAGGGTGTGATATCGCTTCGCCAGGCACCAACTGCCTCTTCTTTGTAAAAGTTAATCAGTTCAGTTTCAATACCGTAACTATATTGTTGGCTGTATTTGTTCTGATACCAATCAAAACTGACTTCTGGCAGGGTTCGATAGGGTTCCCTGTCGGGTGTAATAAGATCACTGAGAACATCATATTCATTGATACCGGCAAAAAATTGCCATGAGGGCGAAGAACCGCGAATATTGATTTGACTGTTTAAATAGGGTGTAGAGGTTATGTAAGCACTGGATGCAAAATCCTCATAATAACGACTGTCTGAAACCGACTGAATGTGGCTATTAAAACGCCAGCCGTCGGTCAGTCGGGTGGTGTGCTGATAATCGATTAAACTACGGTTGCGTAAACGCTTATCGTCATCGGGTAAAAAGCTGCCATCAAAAGTACCGCGACTGCGATCAGTTAAATAGCGGTATTGGACCCCCAGCATGACCCCATGATCGGCGATATAACGGGGTGTCAGAGTCATATCCATGTTGGGCTTGATATTAATGTAATAGGGAATGGATATGTCCATTCCGGTGGTATTTGAGTAGGAGACACCCGGCACCAAAAATCCGCTTCGTCTGTCATCATTAATGGGTAGTTTGGCATATGGTAAATACAGAATGGGGACATCTTTGATACGTAAAGTTAAGTTACGAAAAGTGCCCACTCCCTCAGTATGGTCTAAATCCGCTGATTTGGCCCGAACTTCCCAGTCACGCTGTGCCGGTGAACAGGTGGAAAAAGTCACCGCTTGTAAATGCGATTGATCATCGCCAATTTTCATGTAATCAGCCTGACCGTTCATATCCGAATCAATCAGAAAATAATTCACCTCGAAAAGTTCAGCGTGTTCTTTTTTTGTGTCTATATTCACAGACATGGCCGACAATCGTTGCGCTTTATTTTGTAACTTTACAATGCCCTGGGTTTGAAAGGTGGAATCATTTTGATTGTATATCAAAGACGGCGTTAATAAGCTGACATCATTTTGTTTGACACAGACATTACCGCTTAAGCGCAGTCGATTATTATCCAGAGGTTTACTTTCACGGGCATCGACCCGAACTTTGTCATCAAATACAGGTTGCTCAAAACAAACCTGATGCGCAGCATTTAAAGCCATATCGATGACCGGACAACCATCCAGTTGCGCTTCTACAGGCGCGATGAACGATAACAGTAAGGCGGTCAAAATGAAGTATTTTTTTGACAATATAATTCCAGGTTGAAAAATTATGATTTACATTAGCAGTGGGCTATTTTAATATGGATAGCAATAAATGTCCGCACCGGATGGTTTATTTTTTAAAATTGACTGAATGAATGTGGTTTTTGAAGGATATCGTTCTTTTTCGTAGACAGACCACATAACAAGTTTTAACAATGACAAAGAGGTTTATATTATGGCAGGAAAGTTTTGTTTAACGAAAGGTAAAGATGGCAAAGATTATTTTGTGTTAAAAGCCGGTAACGGAGAGGTTATTCTGCAATCACAAGGTTATAAATCAGCTAACGGTTGTATGAATGGCATCGAATCGGTAAAAAAGCATGCGGCAGATGAAGCTAATTTTGAATGCCGAGAGGCTAAAGACGGTCGTAAATATTTTGTTCTAAAAGCCAGTAATGGACAAGAGATTGGTCGGTCTCAAATGTACAAATCTGAAAGTGGCTGCATGAACGGTATTGCCTCTGTGGCTAAAAATGCCCAGGATTCAACCGTTGTGGATGAGCGCGAAGGCGCATAAGTATTTATTGAGCTTAACAAAATCAAGGCATTTTAGCTTATTAAAATGCCTTTTTGTTTGTCTTAGAAATGAAAAGTGATAGCTATTGGTTTAAAAAAGACGACATGTGGCGGGTCTTTTATGACTGTATGTTTGATGCTGACCAGTTTAAGCAGGCTGAAAAAGACAGCGCTGCTATTCTGCAGCTGGTCAACATACCCGTTAAGTCCGTCCTGGATTTAGCCTGTGGTCCGGGTCGTCACCTGCTCGGTTTTGCACAACAGGGTATACAAGTTACGGGTGTGGATCTGAGTGGTTATTTACTCAATCAAGCGGCGGCACATATCGAAGCCACCGGATTGGACGCCACACTTGTGCAGGCTGATTTGCTGAATTACCAACCAAAACATAGCTTTGATTTAATCACCAATTTATTTTCGTCCTTTGGTTATTATGATTTGCCTGAAGAGAATCAGCGGGTTTTACATTTAGTCTACCAATGGCTCAATCCGGGTGGCTGTTTTGTGCTGGATGTGTTTTCTAAAGAACAGGCGGCCATGCATATCGAGCCGGTGCATTGCACCGAGTATGACAACGGTGATGTGCGGTTTGAGCGGCCCGTGTTAACGGATAATTGGTCTGTTTATAGTAATGAATGGATTTTAGTGAAAGGCCGGCAAGCACATCGATGGCAATACCAGCATTATGTCTATAGTGCCACAGAATTAAGCGAAATGCTTCAACATGCAGGATTTCAGCAAGTAGAAATTTATGGCTCATTCAGTGGTAATGCTTACGACATGGAAGCCGAGCGACTGGTTGTGCTGGCTCATAAATAAAAAGAGGCCGAATAACGACCTCTTAAAAGTGTTGCGTTAATATTGGCTTTATTAATCCGCCTGCTTGTATAAATGAACATCTTGTTGCGGGTAAGGGAAACTACAGCCACCGGCTTCAATGTTGTATTTTAATTGCTCTAATAATTCCGCGCGTACCGGCCAATAATCCGCACTTTCAACCCAGGGTCTGACGGTAAAGTTAACACTTGATGCGCCCAATTCATTGAGCATTACTTTAGGCTCAGGATCTGATAACACTTTTTCGTGGGCGGTGATGGTATCTTCGATGATTTTTTTGGCAGTTCTGACATCATCGTCGTAA
>CAZWVE010000012.1:0-12613 GCA_964636925.1 uncultured Marinicella sp. | reverse complement strand
GCGGAGAATATTCGCAGGGCCACAGAAAAAATTCGCGTACAAACTGACGACCAGGACTTATCCGTAACGGTGAGTATCGGCATTGTCACTTGTAATGATATGTCCGGCAGTATGTCAGATTTATTAAAAATAGCCGATAAAAATTTATTCCGGGCTAAACAACAAGGCCGCAATCAAGTGGTGGCTTAACCGAGATCAGTTTTCTTGATGACGTATAAAGATATAAAAACCATGCAGTCAGTGCACGATATCAGTTACTTTAATTAAGTAGCCAAAAATTAAGCTGTTTTTTCTGACCCTGTTAAATGCTATTATGATCGGTTAAATTTTGTTCAATCTAATCGCCGTTAAGAGGTCGTCATGTATCAAAATCAAGACAATTGCTTAGAAAACCAATTCAAGCAATACATAGAGGCCAATGACTTATTTGCACTAAGGCGGGCAGTAGAAAACTGGAGCGCACCTGACATTGCGGCTTTAATTGAAACACTGCCCGACGGTCAAGCTGTTATCTTGTTTCGCGTTTTAAGACGTCAACATGCGGCACAAGTGTTCGAAGTCTTAACCCTGAAACACCAACAAGCTCTGATTCAAGCTTTGGCGGGCAAACGCCAGCGCCTGGCTGATTTACTTAATCGTCTGTCACCTGATGACCGAACAGCATTTTTTGGCGAATTACCGGGCGAGATAACCCAGCAATTACTCGCCATGCTGAACGAAGATGAACAAAATGCCGCCGTTCGTTTATTGGGCTATCCGGAACAAAGTATTGGCCGACTAATGACCACGGATTATGTTGCAGTTAAAAACCATTGGACAGTCAAACAGGCGCTTAAGCACATACGAAAACATGGTATAGACTCTGAAACTATCAATGTTATTTACGTGGTTAACGACGATTTTAAGCTGATTGACGATTTACGAATCAGAGATTTCATCCTGGCTGATCCAAACACCGAAATCCAGACGATAATGGACAATCGTTTTGTGGCATTGCAAGCCGATGCTGATCAGGAATCTGCGATTCAAACATTTAAAACCTATGACCGCATTGCCTTACCGGTGACCGACAGTGAAGGCGTGTTAATCGGTATTGTT
The DNA here is from genome assembly GCA_964636925.1 of uncultured Marinicella sp. Taxonomy (GTDB): domain Bacteria; phylum Pseudomonadota; class Gammaproteobacteria; order Xanthomonadales; family Marinicellaceae; genus Marinicella. Next base: position 11,515 of record CAZWVE010000012.1, on the reverse strand, counting down.
ACGGTCGATGATGTCTTGGATGTCGCTGAAGAAGAGGCCACCGAAGATTTTCATAAGTTTGGTTCTTTACAGGATCGCGTACTTGAGCCACTACAGGCCAGTATTGGTTTTTTATATCGAAAACGCATTGTTTGGCTGCTGGCTTTGGTTGCCGTCAACGTTTTCTCAGGTGCCGCCATTGCCAGTTTTGAAGACACCATTCAAGCGATGGTGGCGTTGGTATTTTTTCTGCCATTGTTAATTGATTCCGGCGGTAATGCCGGCAGCCAATCTGCCACCATTATGGTGCGTGCTTTAGCCACCGGCGATGCTTATATGAAAGATTGGCTAAAACTGTTGCAAAAAGAATGTCTGGTGGCTCTTTTATTGGGTTTAACCATGGCCGTCGGTGTCGCAATTATTGCCGGATTCAGGGCCCCGGAGATTATTCCGGTGGTGATGATGACCATGGTGTGTATTGTTTTAGTGGGTAGTGTTGTGGGCTTGTCATTGCCGTTTTTATTTACCCGATTCGGCATGGATCCGGCCGCAGCCAGTACCCCGCTGATTACCTCTATTGCCGATATTTCCGGCGTTATCATTTATTTTTCTTTGGCCAAATGGTATTTGGGACTATAGTTTTTCGTTTTACCAACTAACTGTATCTCGTTGTACAGGCAGAGTCATACAGCGACAGCCGCCGCCGCCGCGAGACAGCTCAGAACCTTCCATTGCGACTGCAGCTTTGCCTTTGGGTAACGTGCTTTTGTCATTGATTATATCCAGTGCGGTAATTATTTCAAATCCGGCTTTATCAAGAGCTTCCATGGTCGCTTTATTATGCTCGTAACCAATAACTTGACCCGGCGCAAAGGTAAAAAAATTGGCGCCACTGGTCCACTGCTCCCGCTCCTGGGTAAAAGCATCATCACCACCACAATTGACAAAATTTAATTCCAGACCAAAATCTCGCAAGGCTTTGGGCAAACCGGAATATTCTTTAATATGTTTAATGTCCCCCTGTTCACAAGACATGTGAAAAGCACGGCATTTATTGGGACCGGTAATAAGCGGCGCAAAACTCATGACCGTGTCCACATCCAGCATGGTGAAAATCATGTCCAAATGAATGGTGGCCCTAATTTTGGGTAATTCCACCACGATAATATCCAATCGTGCCTTATTCTGAGACAACCGTTCCGCCAGCCGATCAATGCCGTTGGCAGAGGTTCGCTCAGAAAAACCGATGACCAGTAAATCATCACGAATCACCAGTAAATCACCGCCTTCGATGGTAACATCGTTATTGTCTTTACGGGTACCGTCAAAATGAAAGCCATGACTGTCTAATTTAGGGTGTTCATCAAAAATATGTTTCAATAAAATGGCTTCGGTCAACCGCACCCGGTGGGCCATCGAGCCGATAATGGCTTTGTCATAGACACACATGACCGCATCGCGGGTGAAAAAAGCATTGGGTAATGGTGGAATGGCGTGTCGTGACGGGCTTAAAAATTTTTCCAAATTATTTTTTACCATTAAGGTACCCTGGAATAATTGTGCCGCCAATGGCTTTGCTTCTAATGCCATCAAGTCATCCACCAGGGGCTCCTGTTGATGCAATCGACAAACCGCTTCCAGCAAATCTAATTTAGTCCGTTCATCGGTTAAAATATCCGCCAATAACTGTTCAAATTCCAACACATTCGGGCATACTTTTTTCAACACACCGGATAATTGGGCATGTTCTTTCAGTGCCAAATCTAAAGAGATTATGTCATCAAACAATACTTCATGAGCAGTTTCCGGAGTCATGTTTTCCATTTCCGGACCCGGTTCATGAATAATGACCGTATTTAACCGGCCAATCTCAGAATGATTGGATATGGGTGTTTTATGCATAGTAATTACTCGTCAAATGAGATATGAATTTTTTTAGATTGAGGCAAAGACTGACAACTTAAGATATAACCGGCTTTTGTTTCCCAGTCTTCTAATGAATAGTTATTAATCATGTCCACCTCTCCGTCCAATAAACGGCATCGACAGGTGGCACAGACACCGGCACGGCATGAATACGGTAAAGTAATACCGGCATCTTCAGCTGATTCCAACAGGGTTTTCTCGCTGCCGGCTTTAAGGTTAAATTGATGTTCAATACCATCCAGAGTGACTTTAACATCGGCATCTTTGCTGGCGGGTTTACGCTCGGTTTTAATGGCCTGCCCTTCACTCAAAAAGCGCTCATTGTGAATATGACTTTTATCAATCCCCAAGGATTCTAAACAGGCACACAAATCATCAATCATCAAACCGGGACCACAAACATAATATCCTTCAATATCAATCGTTTGCAGGATTTGCCGGTAGATTTCGGTGACTTTCTGAGTATCAAAACGGCCTTGATTAAAGGCCACATCAACCTGCTGCTGTGTCAGAAAATAATGCACACTGAAGCGCCGGCCGAAGCGATCTTTTAAGGCCGCAATCTGTTCCTGTAAAAGTACATCGCTGGCGGTTTTGTTGCCGTAAAACAAAATAAACTCAGCAGTTTCGGTTTGCTCCAGAGCGGCATAAATCATCCCCATAATCGGGGTAATACCGGCACCGGCGGCAAAACCCACGTAGCGTTTGCCCTCTTGTGGCTTAAGAATAAAGCGTCCGGTAGGTGGTAGTACAGACACCTCGCTACCGGCTTTTTGCTGTTGTGCCCACGTTGAAAATTGGCCGCCGTGAATATGCTTAATCAACACAGACAATTGGCCAGGAACCTGACCTGAAGAGCAAATCGAATAACTTCGTCGAATCTCTTTGCCGCCGATGGATTGATGGAATGTTAAATGCTGACCGGGTTGATGCTGGTATTCTGTCTGCCACTCATCGGGAATATGAAAATGCCAAATAACGGCATTGGGTTGTTGGCTGACAGCCGCAATGGTCAGGGTGTGAAATTCAGACATGGCATTTAAAATAATCAAAAGGTTCTAAACAGTCTTGACAACGGTACAAAGCCTTACAGGCCGTGGAGCCAAACTGACTGATACAAGTGGTATTTTCAGAGTTACATTGCGGACAGGCTATCGGCTGGCCGCTTTTTTGTTGTGGTGGCGCAATGCCGTAGGCCTTTAATTGACGACGGCCTTGTTCGGTGATGCGATCCGTGGTCCAAGCCGGTGTGTTTTTAATGACCACATGAACCTGATTAACACCCTGCTTTTTCAGATGTTTAATAATATCTTCTTGCATGGTGTCCATGGCCGGGCAACCTGAATAGGTGGGTAAAATAGTCACCAACACCTGATCGTTTTCCACTTTGACATCATATAAAACACCTAAATCGGCAATTGAGATGACCGGAATTTCGGGGTCTGTGACGGCTTCAAGCCATATTCTGATTTGGCTTTCAGTAATGTTTATGGTGCTATCAACCATCACCATTCACAACCGGGGTAAGCACGTTGTAGGAATTGCATATCAGCCAACATATAACCCAAATGTTCTGAGTGTTCACCGCGCAGGCCACCGGTGGCCAGCCACCCCGATTTCGGGACCTGTAATCGACATTGATTGAGCAGCTCATCAACCTGTTGTTGCCATTGTTGTTGCAACTCCGACATATCAGGCATCATAGCCTGTGCCGTTAATTGATTCAGGGCTTCATCAGTTTCAAATAATTCCGGTGTATAAAAATAAAGATCATCCAGAGCAGACTGGATTTTCTGTTTGGCTTCATCGGTACTTAAGGATAAACGCAAACACCAATCCCGGCTACGGGTTAAATGATAACGCACTTCTTTGCATGCTTTGGCGGCGATATCAGCCAATGGTTGATAAGAACTGTCTATCAGCGCTTTATAAAGTAAAACATTAAACTGATCGACAAAAAATTGTTTTAACGTGGTATAGGCAAAATCACCCCGGGGCAATTCAGTAATTATCGGGTTTTTAAAATCAGACACATCCCGTAAAAAAGCCAAATCGTCAGCACTCACGTCCTGCGCTGAAATTTCGGCGACATGCTCATAGAATAATTTTGCATGACCCAATAAATCCAGGGCGACATTGGTGAGCGCAATGTCCTCTTCCAGAAACGGACCGTGTCCGCACCACTCGGCAATCCGCTGAGATTGGGTTAAGGCGGTGTCTGCCAGACGTAAACAATAATGTTCAATGGCTTTATTCATTACATATTATCCACTTCTTCATCCAGCGGGTAAAAAGTCGGATGACGATAGACTTTATCCGCTGCAGGATCAAACCAGGGTTCAGATTGCGCCGGATTTGACGCAGTAATATGTGCAGCTTCCACCACCCAAATACTGACACCCTCTTCTCGACGGGTATAAACATCACGGGCATTTTGTAGTGCCATTTGGGCATCGGCGGCATGCAACGAACCCACATGACGATGATTTAAGCCTGATTTCGGCCGGATAAATATTTCATAAAGCTTCATGCGGCATCCTGTTGATTTTGTTGATAAACCTCAGCGGCTCTACGCACCCATTGCCCTTCTTCATGGGCTTTTTGACGCGCCCGTAAACGTTCTTTATTACAAGGTCCATTACCTTTAATGACATTAATAAATTCATCCCAGTCAATCTCACCAAAATCATAATGGCCCCGCTCCTCATTCCATTTCAAATCCTTATCGGGAATGGTTAAACCCAGGTGTTCGGCTTGTGGCACTGTGGCATCAACAAATTTTTGCCTGAGATCATCATTACTAAATCGTTTAATTTTCCATTGCATCGATTGGGCTGAATGTTTCGAATCCTTATCGCTGGGGCCGAACATCATCAAAGCCGGCCACCAAAACCGATTCAAGGCGTCCTGCGCCATCTTCTTTTGCGCCGCACTACCCCGTGCCAATACGGTCATGATGTCATAACCCTGACGCTGATGAAAACTCTCTTCTTTACAAATGCGGATCATGGAACGGGCATAAGGACCATAAGAAGCCCGACACAAAGGCACCTGATTCATAATAGCCGCCCCATCTACCAACCAGCCAATGGCGCCCATATCGGCCCAACTGGGTGTTGGATAATTAAAGATACTGGAGTACTTGGCTTCACCGCTTAATAACTGCCGGGTCATTTCGTCACGGCTAATGCCTAAGGTTTCTGTGGCAGAGTAAATATACAAGCCATGACCGGCTTCGTCTTGGACTTTAGCCAATAAAATCATTTTTCTTTTTAAGGTCGGCGCACGGGTAATCCAATTACCTTCAGGTAACTGTCCGACAATTTCCGAATGGGCATGTTGTGACATTTGCCGAATCAGAGTTTTACGATAGGCTTCGGGCATCCAGTCCCGCGGCTCGATTTTTTCTTCATTATCAATGCGTTTTTGAAAAGCGCGCAGTAAACCTTCCGGTTCCGGGCCGCCTTTGGCATCTTGTAGACCTTGTGAATACATAATTGCTCAACGTTGCTTAATTAATCAGTTAATTTTAACAGAACAGTGTGATTTTTTCAGTCAACCTCACGCTCAAGTAACATCGCCATCCCCTGACCAACACCGATACACAAGGTGACCAGTGCAAAACGACCTTTTTGTTGCTGTAACTGGCGGGCGGCTGTCAATGCCAGGCGCGCACCGGTCATACCCAAAGGATGACCCAAAGCAATGGCACCACCGTTGGGATTGACCCGCGCATCATCATCAGCCACCGCCAATGCCCGTAATACCGCCAGAGATTGAGCGGCAAAGGCTTCATTGAGTTCAATGACATCCATATCATCGATGGTTAAACCGTGGGCTGTCAGTAATTTTTCACTGGCCGGTACCGGTCCAATGCCCATGACCCGCGGTTCGACACCGGCAACGCGGGCGCCACAAATTTTGACTAATGGGGTTAATTCATACTCTGTCACAGCGTGTTCAGAGGCGATAATGAGTGCCGCCGCACCATCATTAACACCCGAGGCATTACCGGCGGTGATACAACCATTGGCTTTAAAAGGTGTTCGTAATTGAGCCAGTTTCTCCAACCGGGTATCACTTCTGGGATGTTCGTCCTGATCGACAATGGTGGCATCGCCTTTGCGTTGTGGCACACTGACCGGCACAATTTCATCCTTAAAATAGCCGCCTTGTTGTGCCCGATGGGTTTTCTGTTGGCTGTTAAAGGCAAACTGATCCTGGTCTTCACGGCTGATTTTATAATCTTCAGCCACATTTTCAGCCGTTTCCGGCATGGAATCGGTGCCGTATTGTTGCTGTAATTTCGGGTTGATAAAACGCCAGCCGATGGTGGTGTCATAAACTTCGGGCTGCCGGGAAAAGGCCTGTTCCGGTTTAGCCATGACCCAGGGTGCTCGCGACATGGATTCGACACCGCCGGCTATAATAATGTCCGCATCACCACAGGCAATGGTGCGTGCCGCCATGGCAATGGCATCCAAACCAGATGCACAGAGTCGGTTAACAGTCACACCCGGCACCGTCGGTGGTAATCCGGCCAATAAAGCCGACATCTTGGCAACATTGCGGTTATCTTCACCCGCTTGATTGGCGCAACCGGCGATCACGTCATCAATGGCATCGATGGCTAATTGCGGGTTATTATTCATCACGGTTTTAATGACATGTGCCAACATATCGTCAGGTCGAACAGAGGCCAAAGCACCACCAAAACGACCGATTGGGGTTCGGATACCGTCACAAATATAGACCGGTTTCATAATTGTCTCCTGATATAGGGCGATAAGCGATAACGGTCATCACCAAACCATTCGTGAAGTTCTCGTAGAACCGATGCCGGATTTTGCCAGCCGATGTGCTCGGCATAAGCCATCAATCCTTGTGGATAATTGGTACCATAACGCATGGCCAAATCAACGTCTTTTTCTGTTGTGACACCATTAAAAACGGCATCAGCCGCTTCATTAATGAGCATCGATAGCACCCGTGCATTAATCAAACCCGGCACATCATCGGTTACGATGACTTGTTTGCCGATACCCTGAAACAATGCAGCGATATGATTTTTATCCGTGTCAGAGACTTGTGAGCTAAAACAGAGATTGACCGCTTCGGCATGTTGATAGTCAAAAGACCAATCAACCAGACACACCGGTTTTTCTAATTGTTGTGCCAGGGTTTCGGCGCGGTGGCCGACGGTTTGAAACAAACGGGTCTCACCCACCTGATTGACTGAACCGCGGTGTACTGTGCACAGGTCAGCCATGGGTGCCAGTAATTTTTCAAAGGGGTGATCAGACTGGCGCAGATGGATGTGACCGGGCATTGTTTTTTGTGGTGACAAATAAGGTGAAATATCTTTTGTATTTGCCTGATTATAATCATAAAATCCCGCGTTTGTCTTCCGCCCCAATAAACCGGCTGCCACCATTTCTGATTGCACTAAGGACGGCCGGTAACGTGGATCATAGTACATTGCTTGAAAAACCGTTTGACTGACCTGAAAATTAATATCGATACCGATTAAATCCATCAAGGCGAATGGCCCCATGCGAAATCCGGCGACACCTTTTAAGCAGGCATCAATGGTCTGAATATCCGCTAATTGTTCTTGTTTAATTTTCAGGGCTTCACCATAAAATGGTCGCGCCACCCGATTAACAATAAAGCCTGGGGTGGATTGCGCTTTGGCGGGTACTTTTCCCCAGCGGGTGACCAGCGATGTGGCTTGCTCAAGGACGCTATCATCGGTTTTAAGACCGCCAATAACTTCCACCAGTTTCATCACCGGTGCCGGATTAAAAAAATGCAAACCCAATACCCGCTCAGGATGCACTAAACAAGCGGCAATGGCCGTAATCGAAATTGATGAGGTATTGGAAGCCAATAGCGTCTGCCTTGAGCAGATGCCTTCCAATTGCTTAAATAAATCCTGTTTAACGGTGAGCTTTTCAACCACGGCTTCAATCACCAGCTCACAATCATTGAATGCGCTCAACTCATCAACCGTTCGGATATTGCTTAAAACTGAGTGCTTTTCATGGTCAGTAATTTTGCCTTTCGCAATACGTTTATCAAGCCTCGTCGACAAGTCTTTAATCGCCCTGTTAGCGGCACTTGAATCAATGTCATATAATTTCACATGACAACCATTGGTGGCAGCCACTTCAGCAATACCAATACCCATGGTGCCGGCACCAATAACGGCAATCTTAGATAGCATAGTTAATGTCCCTTAAATTCAGGTTGTCTTTTTTCATTAAAGGCAGCCACACCTTCTTTAAAATCATGACTCAGACCACATAATCTCTGCGCTTTGCGTTCACGCTCGAGGTGATCTTCAAAACTATTTTGATAGGATTCATCCAACAATGATTTGATATGGGTTATGGCTTTGGTGGGTCGTTTCGCGATAGTCTGAATGCGGGTCGTCACCCAGTCATCAAATGCCTCATCAGCCACAGCCGCATAAATCATACCCCAGGCTTCCGCCTGTTCAGCGTCCACCGGTGTCGCCAACATGGTTATGGCTTTAGCCCGTGCCATACCGACCAACTTGGGCAAGATCCAGGTACCGTTACAGTCGGGTATTAAACCAATGGATGAAAATGACTGAATAAATCGTGCTGACTGTTTAGCCACGACCAAATCACAATTCAAGGCCAGATTAGCACCGGCCCCGGCAGCGACACCATTAACCGCACATAGAATGGGGGCTTTTATACGTTTTAATAAGCGAATACTTCGATTAAAGCCCTGATCCAGGGTTTCACCTAAATCCAGTGGCTTGGTTGCGTCGGCTTGGCGCTCACCCAAATCTTGTCCGGCACAAAAGCCCCGACCATGGCCTGACAATAACACACAACGAATATCATCTCGCCGACCGATTTCAGCTAACACGGACTGAAAATCCCGATGCATTTGCGCATTAAAAGCATTGAGCTTATCCGGTCGATTAAGATAAATCCGAGCCACAGTGCTGTCCACTGAAAACTCAACAGTCTCAAGGTTTTCTAAGGTATTTGTCATATCTTTGTTGTTGTAACGCCATGAACATTGGATAATGCCAGGACATCAATTATTTGTTCTTGAAATGACCTATGCAGAGACTATGAATTAAATTGATACCCCTGACTCCGGGCACATCGGCTTATGGAACCAAGCCATTATCTGCAAAGGCCTCATAAATTATTTTAAAAGACCGTCTAAATAGCCAAACCACCAGGCTGCCGCCACGGCCCCGCCCAATATGACTAAAGTAACCAACCATTTAACGGCCCCACTGCCAGAACGCTCTTGCTCACTGGAAGATGGTTTGGGTTTAGATTGTGGACTGCTTTTATCTAAGGTAGGATCGCTCATGCCCGGCGTTTGCACCAGAAATCGAATGTTATCAATGCGAATTTCGTCACCCACTTGTAACTCTTTGGAATTGATTCTTTCACCGTTAACATACGTACCGTTGGAAGAATCCAAATCTTTAATGACCAACCCTGTGGCATCAGCATCAATCTGCATATGTCGTCGTGATACACCTTCGGCATTGACACAGATATGACAGTCGGAGTGACGACCGACGGTGGTAGTACCGCGTAACGGGTAGGTTTTACCAAAATAGGCACCGGAAACGCCCCGTAAGATAAACTGTGGCAAAGCCATGCGAATACGGGTTTTGCCATCATCAGAAGCCTGTTTACCGGCAGAATCCAACAGTTTCATGTGCACCTGTGAGGCAATCAACAAATCGCCGGCCCGCACTTCTTTGTTATCCTTAACCAATTTACCATTGATGGAAACCAAACTGGCTTCATTCGGAATAGACACAGAATAGTCCGAGCCCTGAACAGTTAAGGTTAAATGGACATCTGCCAAACCTTTATCTTCAATGGTAATGTCTGCGGCATTATCGCCACCAATGGTATATTGCCCATTTTCCAACATAACGTCGGGGTGTTCGCCGTGTGGGAAGTGCAGTTTCATTTTGGTATTCCGTATAAGTCGATATTTATTATAAGCAAATAAAAGGTCTCAAGCAACAAATCCAATCAGCATTGATTAATGACTTTTTGTCCACCCATGTATTTTTGTAAGACCTCCGGTACGACAATAGCGCCATCAGCCTTTTGATAATTTTCCATAACTGCCAACAATGTCCGACCGACAGCCAAACCCGAACCGTTTAATGTGTGCACCAGTTGTGGTTTTTTTTGGTCAGGGGATCGGAAGCGGGCTTGCATGCGCCGGGCCTGGAAGTCTTCGCAGTTTGAGCATGAAGAGATTTCGCGATAGGTGTTTTGGGCCGGCACCCAGACTTCGATGTCGTAGGTTTTGGCGGCGGAAAAACCCATGTCGCCTGTGCACAGCACAATGACACGATAAGGTAGTTTTAAGGCTTTAAGAATATTTTCCGCATGACCGGTCATCTCTTCCAAAGCCTGATTGGATTGTTCCGGGTGAACAATTTGTACCATTTCGACTTTATCGAACTGGTGCTGGCGAATCATGCCTTTGGTGTCTTTGCCGTAACTGCCGGCCTCTCTGCGGAAACACGGTGTGTGGGCCGTCATTTTAACGGGCAATGCGTCTGCTTCAAGAATGGTGTTCGCCACTAAATTAGTTAACGGCACTTCTGCCGTGGGTATTAGGTAACGACCATCTTCAGTGATAAACGCATCTTCGGCAAATTTTGGCAATTGACCACTGCCGAGCATGGCCTGGTCATTGACCAAATACGGCACATAAAACTCATCATAGCCATGTTCGTTGATATGGGTATCTAACATAAATTGGGTTAAGGCACGTTGTAGTCGGGCCAAGTCTCGCGACAACACGGTAAAACGAGAACCGGCAATGGTGGCGGCTGATTCAGCATCCATAAAACCCGTTATGGCACCCAAATCAACGTGATCTTTTACCTCAAAATCAAAACTCGGTATCGTGCCCCAGGTGCGCACCTCAACATTATCAGCTTCATCCTGACCCACCGGCACATCGTCCTGCGCCAAATTGGGCGTATACAGGGTGACCTGTTCCATGTCCTGAAAGACCTGTTGCAACGCTGTTTTGGACGACTCTAATTGTTCACCAATCTGAGCTACCTGATGCAATAAAGACTGTACATCCTCGCCTTTGGCTTTTGCCTGACCAATGGATTTGGAAATTTTGGTGCGTTGACTTTGCAGATGTTCTGTTTCAACTTGCAAAGCTTTTCGACGTTGTTCTAATTCTTGCCAGGCATTAACATCTAAACGATAACCACGGTCGGCTAATTTTTGCGCCACTGTGGCCATGTTATCTCGCAATAATTGTGGGTCTAGCATGTGATTTTGTTGAATTTAAATAAAGCCGTCATTTTAGCCCAGATACGGAGTCATGAGAAGCATCAATCTCTTGACCTTGGTGCCGAAGCATTCAAAATCCAAAGGCTATGGTACCTTGTTCAGGTTCGTTCTAATCCAGGCTTCATGTAATTGCTGTTCTTCCGGGGTCGGTTCAACAGTGACCAGTGGCGGTAAATCATCTAAATTAAATTTTAGCTGGTGTAAATCGTCGTCATGATTCATGGCCAGTTCAAGTTTTGTTTGACCACCGGTCATGGCCAGATAAA
>CAZWVE010000011.1:0-13529 GCA_964636925.1 uncultured Marinicella sp. | reverse complement strand
CAGTGGGCACTAAGCCGGCTTTGTCAAAGTCCACCATGGCCATCAATGCCTCGTCTAATTTTATCGCGCCGGAATAAATCGCCATACCAATCTGTGCATTGCCGCCCTGTTGTGCAATCCAGGTTAAATCGGATACCGTGGAAATACCGCCGGCCACGGTGACCGGCACAGCCGATTGTTCGATAACGGCGGCGATACGGGGTTTGTCAATGCCTTGCATCATGCCCTCATTATGAACCTGCGTGTATAAAAACTCACCGCAATAAGGGTCCAATTCAGAGATGGCATCGCTGACTGTCTGTGTTTGGGTCTGCTGCCAGCCGTGGGTGGTGAGGTAATCACCTTTGGCATCGATGGCAAAAATCAGGGCGTTTTTCGGTAGTTTTTTTACCCAGTCTGCACTGGCTGATGTGCCTAAAATGATTTTACTGGCCCCGGCAGCAAGATACCGCCGGGCGGTGGCCAAATCGCGAATACCACCGCCAACACGGCATGCCCGACGGTGCAGAAGTTGTTCGATGAGTTGTTGATTATCGCCCTGACCCATGGCGGCATCGAGGTCGATTAAAGCCACTTCACCGTACAGTGAAAATTCATCCAACAGGGCAAACACATCATCCCGTTCAATGACTTTCTTCTGACCCTGTTGTAGTTGTACGGCTTTGCCGTTCATCAGATCGATGGAAGGAATCAACATAAAGTTGTCCTCATGGTTATATTTTTTTTTATTAAATAATCTTTGATATCAGTAACACTGTATTCGTTACGGTGAAAAATACCGGCGGCCAAAACCGCATCGGCACCGGCTTTTATGGCGTCATAAAAATCTTTAGGCTCCCTGGCGCCGCCCGAGGCAATGATTTGGACTGGATAATCCGCCCCAAAAGCAGCTAACAGCTCACAGTCAAAACCGCTACCGGTGCCGTCTTTATGCATGGCGGTGAGCAGGATTTCACCGGCACCGCGATCCACCACTTCCCTGACCCATTGGTGGTAATCCAGGGCTGCTTTTTGACTGCCGCCGTGGGTATAAATCGCCAATTCACCATCGGCTTCCCGGTTGACATCAATCGCCACCACAATGCTCTGGCTGCCGTATTGACGACTTATTTGATTGATAAGATCAGGTTCACTCACTGCCATGGTGTTGAGGGTCACTTTATCGGCCCCGGCATGAAAGAAACGGTGCACGTCATCCATGGTTTTGATACCGCCGCCGACGGCAAACGGAATCGACAGACTCATGGCCACCGCTGTGACCATGGCCAACGCCGATGGTTGCTTATCAACACTGGCTTTAATGTCCAAAAACACCAGCTCATCAGCGCCTTGAAGTTCGTATTTCAGCGCCAGTTCAACCGGATCACCCATATCAACGAGCTGCTTAAAACGGGTGCCTTTCACGACCCGCCCGGCAGCGACATCGAGACAGGGTATAATCCGTGGGGTTAAATCAGACACGTATTTATTGACAGACATGGTGTAACAACTCCCGGCCGAAACGGCCTGATTTTTCCGGGTGAAACTGAAAGCCAAAGACACGGTTTTTTTGCACTGCGGCACAAAACGACTGTCCATAAGTCACCTTTGCCGTGCAGGATGGACTGTCGCTGACTGCATAGGAATTAACAAAATAGGCATATTGGTCCTTCATATTCAATTTATAGCTGTCTAATCGGGCCCAACCAACCATGGGTGTTTTTGGATGTTGTAAACGCTGGCAACGACCCTGAAAATAACCTAAACCAGCGGCTTTTGGATCTTCATCGCTGCCTTCAAACAAAATTTGCATGCCGACACAAATGCCCACCAAATGACCACCGCGTGAGATCCAGTCAGTGAGAAAGTGGCGCCAGCCTAAATCGTTCATGCGTTCGCTGATAAAAGCAAAACGTCCCTGGCCCGGTAAAACCAGGATTTCATCACCGTTAAAATCATAGGCTTCAGGTTGTTGGATACGGCTCAAGGGCAGATTATTGCGACGCAAGGCATTTTCTAAGCTCAGTAAATTGCCTGAATTTAAATCAATAATAATCACCGGCTTCATAACACACCTTTGGTTGTGCGTTGTTGATTGGTGGGTGTTAAAGCCTCTTTTAGCGCATAGGCCAATGCCTTAAAACTGCTTTCCACCAGGTGATGATTATTGCCAAAATACTGGTTATTAAGATGTAAACAAAATCCGCCATTGATGGCCAGCGTGTAGAAAAAATGTGACCACATTTCGGTATTGATACCACCCAGCATGGCCTGAGAAAAAGGTAAATTGATAACCGCATAGGGACGCCCGCATAAATCCACCGCGCAGGTGGTCAGGGTTTCATCCATGGGTAACAAGCGTTGGCCGTATCGCTGATTTCCGACGCCTGCCTGCCAGGCCTTTTTCAGCGCCTGACCCAGACATATGGCGACATCTTCAATGCCATGATGATCATCCACCTGCCAGTCAGCATCCATGTCAAGCTGTAAGTACCAGCCGGCGTGGGTGGCTAACTGATCCAACATATGATCGAAAAACGGTTGCCCGGAATTGATGTTACTTTGGGCACTGTCACCGGTAATATCCAAATCAAGTTTTATACGGGTTTCTTTGGTTTCACGGGTTAGGGTTATCATAAGAGAGACTCCAGTTGGTTAACATTGTCCAGTACCACATCAGCACCGGCGAGCATTAATAAGTGCTTATCCGCACCGATACCGACACACACATAACCGGCAGCCCGGCCTGCCTGCATATCATCGACGGTGTCGCCGATAAACCAAAAGCCATCGCTGCCAGCGGGACCTTGGTCTTTTAATAGTAATAAACCTTCCGGGTGGGGCTTTTGTTGTTTAACATCATCGGCACTGATGACATCATGCGGTTGCCAGCTAAGTTTTTTAAGCCCCAATTGGGCTTCGCTTCGCGGTCGGCCGGTGACAACCGCGGTTTTGAATGACTCGTTTTGTGAGATGAATTTGATTATCTGGGTCGAAATCAGCGTCCGTTCCTGTTCAATCAAACCGGTTTGGGTTTCGTTACCCAGGTAAAAGCGTTGAAAAATGTCAATCACTTCTTGTAATTCGCCCTGATAGCCACGTTCACGCAATAGTGCCAGGGTTAAATCCCAGTCATTGTTATAGCCGCCGGCATGTCTCAGTGTTTCGATGTCTTGTTGTCGGACAGTGGTTTGTGACAATTCATACACAGTTTTAATAATGCATTGGTCATAACTGTCGGTGGTATCAATTAAAACACCATCCATATCAAAGGCCAGCCGTTGCGGCTCAAAAATCTCTGCGAGTGCGGTCAGTAATGGCTCGAGTTGAAAGGGTACGGTGATACGCACGGCATCGGGCAAATCGTTTAAAGTGGTTTTGATTAAGATACCATGACGTTTTAACACCTGAAACAAAAGTGTTTTCATGACTGTGTTGGTGTTAAATAGGACAAAATTTCCCTGGCTTGGAAACACCGTCATGTCATACCGGCTTAGTCGTTCGGTTAAACGTCGGCGATTGGCTGCAATGTGTCGGGTATATGCCAACAGTTGTGCTCGGTTTTGCCAGGCTTGTGCCGCCAGCTGTAAACTGATTCTGGAGACATTAAAGGGCGGCGCCAATCGTCGAAAGCGATTGATAAGCGATGGCGCACCCAGTAAATAACCAACCCGGGCACCGGCCAAACCATAGGCTTTGGAAAAGGTGCGTAACACCACGACATTGTCCATGGCAACGTAATCCCGGGCACTGAAAAGATTGTTATGCTCAGGCTCGGCAAATTCAATATAGGCCTCATCGATAAATACCCGAGCTTGTTTCTTTTGGGCTGTTTTGATTAAGCCCATTAAGTCAGATTGGGCCATAAATTCGCCGGTGGGATTATTGGGTCGAGTGATTACCAGCCATTGTCGGGCATTCATATTTTTGCTTAATTTGGCTTGGTTGATGGCCAGAGGCCGGTTTGTATCAACCGGGATAAAGTGGCAATCGTTTTGCCAGATGTCTGCATTGTGGCTGTATTGACTGAAGCAGGGCTCAGGAATGAGCAATTGGGTTTTTGTCAGGGTGCTGTACTTGAACAATAAATCAATGCCTTCATCGCCGCCGTTAGTAAGCAACAGAGCCTCTTTGGGGATGTGCATGTCCGCACAGAGCGTTTCTTCAAGTTGGCTTCGGTCCGGGTAGCGCCACACATCTGAGGTGTTAATCGTCGCTTCTGTTAACCAGGCGGGCACATGATCGCTGCGTTCATTAAAATCAAGTTTAAAACGGGGTTGTTGCGGGTTTGGATTTTGCCTGCTCATGATTACACGGCCTTTCTGATGGGTAGTTCTAAAATATCCACTGCACCGGCAGCAATCAGTTGTGGGATTAGACTGGCGGCCGCTTGTGTGGGTATGGCGGCGCGGATGGAATAAGCATCACTGTTGTACAGTTCACTGACGGTCGGTGAACGCATGGCCGGTAACAGTTTCACAATATCGGCGACCACCGCTTTGGGGCAATTCATTTCCAGTAAGACCCGTTCACGGGCATTAATGACGCCATTCATTAATAATAATATATCATCAATAATGGGTCGCTTTCGGGGGTCCTGTAAGGTCTTTTTATTGGCGATAAATTGGGTGGAACTGTGATAAACCGTATCGATGATCTTAAGACGGTTGGCTTTAATGGTGGTGCCGGTACTGGTGTTGTCAATGACCATATCGGCATCTTCAGGCGGAAACACTTCGGTGGCACCGTAAGAACGAATTAACTGGTAATCAAAACCCTGTTCATCCAGATATTTTTTAGCCAGGGTCATGTATTCGGTGGCGACAATAATGGGTCTTTTCTTTAAGGTCTCAAGATCCCAGTCTTCGGGAATACAGGCAACAATCCGTACCGGATTAAAGCCCAGATTATTAATGACTTCAATATCGGCATTTTGTTCAGCCACCCAGTCCAAACCGGCAAAGCCGATATCGTGCTGACCGATTTCAATAAGTGCCGGAATATTTTGGCCTTTGAGTAATTTAACCTCGAGGCGTTCATCGGAACAACCGGGGCGATAGTTACGGGCATCACCGTATAATTGGATACCGATATCGGCCAATAGCTCAGTAATGGCCGGTTGTAGCTTGCCTTTGGGGATGGCGATTTTTAATGTTGTCATAGGTTCTCCGTGCTGGTTTTTGTTGAATCGCCATTGATCAGGAAATAAAAAACCCCGAGGCCAATGGCGACGGGGTTTTGATTAAATCTGTAATGCGCTCAAAACCATCGTCTCTGTGGTCGATGGTGATGATGGTTTTGTGTGCTAACAGTATTATTCATGGTTTTCTCAAAGCAAAAAAAAGCCCCGTTGCAGTGAACGGGGCTTTTATTGGTTTATTCTTTATGGCACTAACCAACCCCGTTGCTAAAAACGTGGTGATGGTGGTTGTGCTGGTTTAATGTGTTCATGCCTTGCATGGTAATAATAAATAAAAATTCTGTCAATTTTTATTTATATTTTTTTGCCGCAGACAATAATATCCCGGCAATTTTATGCCGATAATGATGTGGTTTGAGGACTTCCACATGCTCTGATTTAGACAAAATCCACCATTTCAGCGACCAGCTGTCGCGAATGCGGATTGACAACACGCCGCTGCCGTCGTCTTGTTCGGTTAGTTGCTGCTGGCGTGACAAAGGTGTTTCCTTAAGAATCTTAACCATGACGTCATCCAACTTAAGTTCTAAATCCATGGGTTCGGCGGTACCGAATTGCATTAAGTCGCTGTCTAAACATTCGTTGAGTTTGAAATTTTTGCGATTCGCCTTTTTATGGCTTAATACACGTACCGACTTGAATCGATGGGCGACATAGGGCATGACATCCTTGTTTTCAGCATCGTGGGTTCTGGCAATCAGATAGGTCCTGACACCACGAAGCACCAGTGCCAATGGATGTAATATCAGATCTTTGGGCCGGGATTCTTGCAGCGATTGGTATTTAACCTGTATTTGATGGTTTTCAATAAGTGCGTGTTTCAGGCGTTCGAAAATGTCGGGATTAAGTTTAGGGGCGACATAACCGAGGGTTTCCTCGCTAATACCAATTTTATTGTGCCAATCACCTTTATGTTCAGCCAATTGTTTTCTGGCCTGCTGAATGCGACCTGCAAAGACTTGCAGCATACTTTGTGGTACCAGCGTCTGTAAGCGATGTCCCAACAGATGTAAGGTCAGGGCATCGGAAATGTCCAGGGCCGGTATATCACCACCCATGCCCGGCTGCCAGTGCCAGCCGTAGGGTCTGCCTTTGTTATTACATTCTATGGCCATGACTTTTTTGAGTTTGACCAGGTCTCTTTGCGTGGTCCGGATATCGGTGTCATAGCCTAAATCACTCAAATAGTCGGTAATCTCCCGGGTGGTGATGCCGGGCCCTTTGGATGGTAATGCGCCGAGTAAGTGCCAATGGCGCAGAAGGGTGTCGTGGTTTTTGGATTTCGGCATAGTCAGGACATTATTTGGGGCCGTAACGAAACTGCCAGGAAACGCCATAGCTGTCGTTAAACCAGGCATATTGTTCAGCAAAATCGTAATGATTTAAAGGCATCATGACTTCGCCATCTTTGCTGAGTTGATGATAGGCCTTTTTAAGTTGGTCCGGTTGCTCAAAATCCACCATAAAAGAAATGGCCGGGGTAAAGCCAAAAGCATGTTCCACCGGTGAATCAATCAGGATTAAATCCTGGCCGTTAATACGTATTTCGGCATATTTAACACATCCGGCCATGGCTTTGGGTTTATTACCATAGTAGTCAATGTGATTAATGTGGCAATCGGCAAAACAGGCCTGGTAACGTTTTATGGCCTCTTTAGCGCGACCCTTAAACATCAGAAATGGGGTGGTTTTTTGCATATTTTATTTACCTTAATGTGTTTGACAGCTGGTTCAGATGGCTGCGACAGGCGGCCAGATAACCACGGCCAAACAAATTAAAGTGATTTAAGTAATGATAGAGATTATAACAGATTTTCTTTAAGGAATAATCAGACGATTGTGGCAGTCGCTCATGGTAAGCCTGATAAAATGCCTTTGGAAAACCGCCAAACAGGGTGGTCATGGCGACATCCGCTTCGGCATCACCCCAATAGACCGCCGGGTCAATCAGCCAGATTTTGTTGTCACTGAATAACACATTGCCGGACCATAAATCACCATGCAGGAGGGCAGGTTTAATGGCTTGATTAGTGAGCCAGCTTAGTAAAGGTGTCTGTAATTTCAGTAAGGTATCCTTTATTTCAGTACGAATACCAACGTCTTTAATGCGCTGGCATTGAAACATCAAGCGCTTTTCAAAGAAAAAAGAACCCCAGTCATTATATAAGCCATTTTTTTGGGGATTGAGTCCGATGTAATTATCCTGGTGGTAGCCAAAGCACTGCTGTTCAATCTGATGCAGGCGGGCCAACTGATCGCCCAATAACTGCCATTGTTGTTGACTGCCGGCCTGGTTGGGGATGCGTTCAAGTATTAATTGATGGTCATTAACTGCGATAATTTCTGGTGTATGAATGGCAAGATTATGTTCTTTAATTAATGCTGAGAGCGCGCGCAAACCATCCGCTTCGCGATACAATGCATGGCTGTTATCGGTCGGCTTGTTTTTTATAAAAGACATAATCTGCACATAGAATTGAACGATTGCTGTGCGATTGTAAATCAGTGCTTGTTAGGGTTGAGTTAATCCATGCCGGTACGTGACTTGAATCAGAAGCAATGAGTAACCATATCAACCCTTTAGTCCACACAAAAAAAGTTTATGCGCGAACACAGACAGTTTTATATTAATGGCCAGTGGCAACGGGCCCATGGGTACGACACCATTGAAGTGATTAATCCGGCTACGGAAGAAGTGACCGGTTATATTGCAGCCGGCACAACAAAGGATGTTGATGTGGCGGTTCAGTCTGCACGCTCGGCTTTGGCAAGCTTCTCTCAAACCGATCGACAAACGCGCCTTGATTTACTGGCTGAAATTTGTGCCATTTATAAAAAGCGCAGTGCCGATATCGCGGCGGCCATCACCGAAGAAATGGGGGCTCCCAAATGGCTGGCTGCTGATCATCAATCTAAAAGTGGTTACGGTCACTTTAAATCCGCATTAACTATTTTGCGCGACTTTGAATTTGTACAAAAAACCGATGACAGCGAAACCCGTTTTGAACCGTTTGGGGTGTGTGGCTTAATCACGCCTTGGAACTGGCCCATGAATCAAATCGGCTGTAAGTTGGCGCCGGCATTGGCCACCGGAAATACGGTGGTTTGGAAACCGTCAGAACTGGCACCTTTTT
Organism: uncultured Marinicella sp.; assembly: GCA_964636925.1. Classification (GTDB taxonomy): domain Bacteria; phylum Pseudomonadota; class Gammaproteobacteria; order Xanthomonadales; family Marinicellaceae; genus Marinicella. Next base: position 5,216 of record CAZWVE010000011.1, on the reverse strand, counting down.
CAGCGCAGATTTTAATGGAAGTTCTGCATGAAGCTGGTGTCCCTGCCGGTGTCGTTAATATGGTATACGGTGATGGGCAGACCGTGGGCTCGGCCATCTCTAAGCATCCTGATATTGCCATGCTATCTTTTACCGGTTCCACCCGCGCCGGCATTGAAGTGGCTAAAGACGCGGCTGACAGCATAAAACGCGTTACCCAGGAACTGGGTGGTAAATCAGCCAATATTATTTTGGATGATTTGTCGGCAGAAGACTTCAGGAAAGCGGTGGCCGGCGGCGCCAAAGCCTTGTGCCTCAATTCAGGTCAGAACTGTAATGCCCCTTCACGTATGTTTGTACCAATAGCCCGACAGCAGGAAGCTGAAGAAATTATCAAAAAAACCATGGAGAAAATCCACGTGGGTGATCCGGTTTCCGAAACCACCTTCACCGGTCCGGTGGTCTCCAAAAGCCAATGGCAACGCATCCAAAAACACCTGGAAAACGGCCTGGCTGAAGGCGCACGTCTGATTACCGGTGGGCCCGGTAAACCTGCCGGCTTAGCGCGCGGATATTATGTTAAACCAACTGCCTTTTCTGATGTCGAAAATCACATGTCAATTGCGCAACAAGAAATATTTGGCCCGGTGCTGACTTTGCTGACCTATGAAAGTGATGATGAAGCCATTAAACTGGCCAACGACAACCCCTACGGATTGTCCGGTTATGTCTCAGGTGCCAGTGAGGAACGGGTCAACCATATCGTCAATAACCTCAGAGCCGGTGTTATACATGTCAATGGAGCCAAGATGCAAGGTACTGAACCGTTCGGTGGTTACAAGCAATCGGGTAATGGTCGTGAGCGCGGTGAAGCCGGTTTTTATGAGTACCTGGAAACCAAAGCTGTTTTAAGAAAAAGCTAAGGACATACTGTGAGAAAAATTGAACTAACAAATCGCGTTTTGGGTTTTATGCCTGCCGGACCCAATCCCCTGGCCTGGCTGTTATTTTTGTTGATGCTGTTGTTGCTTATTCCCATTATTTTACTGATTGTGGTGTTGGTACCGGTGGTGTTGTTGGTTAATTACATCCGGATGCGGTTTTTTCCCAATAAAAAGCCGCGTATATTTGCCACACCGTTTGGTTTTACCGTGTATTCCCAGTCGCAACGTACTTTGGTTAATTACACCTGGCACGAGATTGCCAAAGCCGAGGTTTGGCAAGAAAACGGTGAGACCTTTCCGGTATTAATTTTAACCAATGGCAGCCAGGTTAAATTGCCCGGTATAGCGATTGAACAAGTTAGGTCAATGTGTGCTCAGCACAACATCGCCTTTTACGATGATGTGATTTTATCGGGCGATTAAGCGCATAAATCCTTTAAACTGTACAAGCCGTTACCGTTGGGTGCGGCTTTTGCTTTTTACACAACAATAAGAATGAAACTTAAAAAAAACCAACAACAAATTTTTTACTTTGAGCTGATTGTTTTATTGGCGATGCTCAGTTCCCTGGGCGCTTTGACCATTGATCTGCAGTTGCCGGCGATGCCTGAGATTCTGGCCTCATTTGGTTTACAGGAAGCTAATTTACAACAGTGGATTGTCAGTGCCTATATGCTGGGTTTTGCTTCAGTGCAGATTCTTTACGGCCCAATTTCTGATTCTGTGGGTCGCAAACCGGTGGTTCTGTTTGGCTTGTTGGTCTACATCGGCGCTTCTTTCTGGTTATTGGTGGCGGATGATTACTGGCTGTTTTTATTGGCGCGTGGTTTGCAAGGCGTGGGTGCCGCGGCAGCGAGAATTATGATTAATGCCATTACCAGGGATTTTTTTAAAGGCGATGAAATGGCTAAAGTGACCTCATTGGTGATGTTGATTTTTATTCTGGTACCGGTGTTTGCGCCAACCGTGGGTAGTGGTCTGTTGTGGCTGGGTCATTGGCATCTGATTTTATATGTGTTTTTAGGCTTTGGTCTGGCTGTGCTTATATGGTCATGGTTGCGTTTGCCTGAATCACTGGCACCACATCACAAAAAACCGCTTCGGTTGGCACGTTTAAAAGCCTCTTTTTTACAGGTGGTGACGGAACCTCTGGCGATCGTGTTTGCGGTGGTCAGCGGTATCATCTTCAGTGGTTTTATGGCCTATTTGAACAGTGCCGAACAAATTTTTGGCAATTTATATGGTGTGCCTGAGAAATTCCCGTATATTTTTGGTTTACTGGCGTTATTTTTTGGCTTGGCCGCTTTTATCAACTCCCGCATTGTGATGCGTTTTGGCGCCATGCGGGTGACTTTGTATGCCTTAATGGTGCTGGTATTAATCAACGTCATGCACCTTGGCGCGATGCTTTATTACAGTGGTTTACCGCCAGTATGGCTGTTTGTCACGGCAGTGGCTTTGATTAATATGTGTGTCGGTTTGGTGTTTGGTAATGTCATGGCGATTGCCATGTTGCCTTTGGGCGAGGTGGCCGGCATGGGCGCTTCGGTGATTGGCAGTATTTCGACCTTTTTAGCGGCCGTGATTGGTATTGCCATTTCACAGCAGTTAGACGGGACACTGTGGCCGATTGCACTGGGCTTTGCCGCGACAGCCCTGTTTTCGCTTGGGTTGGTTTATCGTTATAAAAACGCCGTTCCCAATAAAAAATCCTTGCCTCAGACATAATTTAACCTGGTAATCATACTGAAATATGGGCAGGCCGCCTCACCATTGATGCAAGGCGGCGCTGTGGGTTTGCTTTATTTACGGGCTGTCCTGTTTCGGGTTAATAATTGAATCAACCGCTTGTTGAGCCAAAGGATGATACCCGGGTCGTGCTTTATCATAAATACGTCTGGCCAGCTCCTGTAAATCTTTGGTGGCCATCATGGCTTCGTACAAGGGCACAATTAATTTCATGCGACCGATACTGTTTAAATAGTTAATTAATCGATCATAGGCTGCTTCATAACGGTACTGAATACTGAGTAACAGCCAGTCATGGGCAATTTCGCTGTTTTGACTGTGGCTGAAGTCAAAGCGCTGATCAAGTTGTTGCATGGTTTTCCCATCCAACGGATCGGGGAGGGCGCGCAAGAAATGTAGCCATTCCTGGGTGGTCCAGTGATCAGTGTCCAGGTCTGATAAGCGTAAAGTACCGTTTTGCCAGGCATGAATTTGGTCATTAATAAGTTCAAATTTATTGGTCACCGGCACATACAGCACATCCGGTAAACCCGGTTCGTAAATCCATTCTTTAACAGTAGATAAGGGCAGTTTATCGGGAAAGCGTGCCATAAGATTGTCTTGTAAATAAACCACAAATTCCGGGCTGCTTATGCTCTGAAAAGCAAAGTCATTAAAATATTGGTTTAAAAAAGCATCAAATTCAGCCCGGCCGACTTGTTTTTCCATCCACTCTAAAAAGAAACGACCTTTGTCATAAGCAACACCGCTGAAGACGTCTTCGCTGTCTAATTCAACCCCGCAGGTAGACAGTCGTTGTTCAGTTTCGGGCAAATCCGCCATTTCTTTTTGTAGGCTTTGTAAATTAAGTGCCGCTTCCATAATCATGCGCTGCTGACCATGAACAGCCTCCACCAGACGCGCTTCAATATACGAGGTGAAACCTTCATTCAGCCATAAATCGCACCAGCGGGCATTGGTGACTAAATTACCGGACCAGGAATGCGCCAATTCATGCGCAATCAACGAGTCCAGGGAGCGATCGCCGGCAATCACCGTGGGTGTAATAAATGACAGGCGTGGGTTTTCCATGCCACCAAAAGGAAAACTTGGTGGCAGCACCAATAAGTCATAATCACCCCAACGATACGGGCCATATAATGCTTCAGCAGCGCTAATCATGTCTTCGGTTTTAGCGAACTCATAAGCGGCGGCTTCTAAAAAAGGCTGCTCAGCGTAAATGGCGACATGCTCGCTGATTTTTTTATACGCCAGATCACCGACGGCGATGGCCATCAAATAAGAAGGAATCGGCTGTGGCATATCAAAATTATAGACACCCTCGGTATTACGTTCTGGGCTGTTCTCGGCACTCATTACCGCCCGTAAACCTCTGGGGACTTCGATTTTGGCCCGGTAAGTAAAACGCACCGCCGGGGTGTCTTGCAGCGGAATCCAACTGCGGGCATGAATGGCCTGGGATTGTGAAAATAAAAACGGATGCGCACCGCCGCCGGTTTGCGCCGGATTCAGCCATTGTAAGCCGGTGGCTTGCGGCTGGGTGTGGTAATCAATTTTAACGGCTTCACCGTTTTCGGGTAATTTAATTCTTAAGGCACTACCTAAAGGGGGTTGCGGCTTAGCTAATCTCCAGGACAATGATTGGTTACTGTCGGCCGTCGAAACCCGCCGAATTTTTAAATCACGGGTGTCTAAAACCATATATTCCGTCCCGGGTTTTAATTTTTTATAGTGAATAATAACCTGGCCTTTGAGTTCTTTATCATCAAAATCTGTTTTCAATTCCAGGTTGAGGTGGGTAATCAACACATCCTCAAAATTAGCCAGTGAATGGGCATCGGGCTTAATCAGTGTACTGTCCTGGACAGAATTGACTGCGTTATTGTCTTTGGGTAATGAATGACAAGCACCCAGTAAAGTAACGAAACACAGGGCCAATAATCTCATAATCAATCCGGTTTAAAAACAGAACATGATACCTAAAATTGAGTGACACATAAACTGTTAAACAGTAATATTGGTTTGAATGATTTAAGATAACAGCCATGAATAAAGACACCCCAAAAAATGCGCAAAAAATTCTGGATTTCTGGTTTGGTCTTAAACCCGCGCAGTGGTTTAAAAAAGACAACAACCTTGATGATGAAATTCGAAGTCAGTTTTATGATACCTGGCACCAAGCGACGGCCGCTGAGCTCAGCGACTGGCGAGAAACCACTGGCGGGCGTTTGGCGGAAATTATTGTGCTCGACCAATTTTCAAGAAATTTGTTCAGAGGTCATGCCACGGCATTTGCCCAGGACGGTATGGCTTTAATTCTGTCCCAGGAAGCGCTGCGACATTGTGATTACCTTGAACTACCCAAAGACTACGCCAAATTCCTGATTATGCCGTTTATGCACAGTGAATCCAAAGCCATCCAGGCCCAATCGGTGAAACTGTTTAAAGATCTGGGTGATGCCAGCAGTTTAGACTATGCCGAACAGCATAAAGCGATTATTGATGAATTTGGGCGTTATCCGCATCGCAATAAGGTTTTGGGAA
>CAZWVE010000010.1:0-13795 GCA_964636925.1 uncultured Marinicella sp. | reverse complement strand
TACCACAATCAGTTTTGTATACGTCGCCAACACCTCGAAACCGGTATCGGCAATGGCATAGGCAATCAGCCCGAAAATACCAATTGGTGCCAGGCGCACCACCCAACCAACAATCTTACTGATGACAAAGGCAGCGTCTGCAAGCACTTGTTTACTGGTGCCATCGGTGTGTCGTAATGCCAGACCACCTAAAATAGCCCAGGCTAAAATACCAATGTAATTGGCATTCAATAAGGCATGCACCGGGTTATCAACGACATTAAAAGCCAGGGTTTTCAGTACTTCAGCTATGCCACCGGGTGGTGAAATGTCAGATTCCACCAGACTTAAATCAAGTGTGGTCGGAAATAAAAAACTGATGACCACGGCGGTTATGGCCGCGGCAAAGGTACCAAACAGATACAATACCAGGATACTTTTTATGTTGGAAGGCTGATCGCTTCGGTGTTTAGAGATGGTATCAGCCACCAGAATGAACACCAATATCGGCGCCACTGATTTTAAGGCTGTCACAAACAATCGACCTAATATGCCACTGGATAGTGCCGCTTGTGGCCAGATAACTGCTAATAGAATCCCTAAAATTAAAGCCACAATAATTTGTTGAATTAAACTACCGGACTGCAGCCAACGCATAAATTTTGTCATTAATAACACTCCCGTTCTGTGGATAATAAATAAAGGACTTGGTGCCAAATCAAGGGCGTATTGTAAAGCACACCTCTGTTGCTTTCGGCAACAATTTAGACTTTCGTTGTGTTTTCTTTTGTGCAACAGCAAACAAAGCCATTGAAACAATTGGCTTTTGTGGAAATCCAGGTAGGATACCTCGCCTTTTAACACCACTTCCCCGATGTTTAATCTGTTCTCAAAACGCATCCAATACAGCGTTAAAAATGATGTTCTATCCGGTCTCACCGTGGCTTTGGCCCTGGTTCCGGAGGCGGTGGCGTTTGCGTTTGTGGCCGGTGTTGATCCGCTTGTGGGCTTGTATGCGGCCTTTATGGTGGGTTTATTAACCTCGATATTTGGTGGTCGTCCCGGTATGATTTCAGGCGCCACAGGCGCCATGGCGGTGGTGATGGTGGCTTTGGTGGCGCAACATGGTGTTGAGTACCTGTTTGCCGCTGTGGTGTTAACCGGTATTATTCAAATGCTGGCCGGCGTCTTTCGTTTGGGGATGTTTATCAGGATGGTGCCCTATCCGGTGATGCTGGGCTTTGTCAACGGCCTGGCGATTGTGATCTTTTTGGCCCAATTGGGTCAATTTAAAGTCATTAACGACGAAGGCATTAAAGTCTGGATGAGCGGTGGCACTTTATACTGGATGCTTGCGATGGTGTTATTAACCATGCTCATTATCCACTTTTTACCCAAACTCACCCGTGCGGTACCGGCTTCTCTGGTGGCCATCGTTGGGGTCGCTGCTTTGGTTATTTTGTTGGATATTCCTATTCCGAATGTCATCGATTATATGCGCGCTGAATCAGGTAATCCGGACGCCACTTTAGCCGGTGGCTTGCCGACCTTTTCTATTCCGTCAGTGCCATTAACCATGGCCACGTTTAAAATTATCTTACCTTATGCGGTAATTTTAGCGGCCGTGGGTTTAATCGAATCTTTATTAACCATGAGTTTAATTGACGAAGTCACCGAAACCCGTGGCAACGGTAACCGCGAATGCCTGGGTCAAGGCATCGCTAACTTTACCACCGGTTTTTTTGGCGGTATGGGTGGTTGTGCCATGATTGGTCAAAGTATGATTAACATTAAATCCGGTGGTCGTGACCGTTTATCGGGCATCACCGCAGCAGTTGCTTTACTGTTATTTATACTGGTTGGCTCAAAATGGATTGAGATGATACCGCTGGCGGCTTTAGTGGGTGTGATGTTTATGGTGGTTTTAGGTACCTTTGAGTGGGCCAGTTTACGCATGATTACCAAAGTACAAAAATCCGAAATCTTTGTGATTGTCCTGGTTTCAGGTATCACCGTGATTGCTGATTTAGCCATTGCTGTGATTGTTGGGGTGATTGTCAGTGCTCTGGTGTTTGCCTGGAAAGGGGCCAAACGCATTGATGCCGACACCCATATTGATGAAAATGGTTCTAAAATCTATCACTTGTCGGGACCGGTGTTTTTCGGCTCCATTCATAATTTTCAAAATATTTTCTCACCTGCCGATGATCCTGAGGATGTCATTGTTGATTTTCTCGATGCCCGGGTTTATGACCATTCCGGTGTAGAGGCTTTAGACAAATTGGCAGACCGTTATCAGCGGCATGGTAAAACCGTTCACTATCGACACTTAAGTGCCGAGTGTGTCGGCATGCTACGCAAAGCCGGTAACTTAGTGGAAGTCAATTTAATTGAAGATCCCAATTACAAAGTCGCGGACCCATCGCTTAAAGTGTCGGGCTAAGGCGCCAATCGCTTAATCTGCCAACCGCTATCTGTTTTGGTATAACTAAAGCGGTCGTGCAAACGGCTGGAGCGTCCTTGCCAAAATTCATAATGATCCGGGATAACACGATAACCGCCCCAATGGTTGGGCAATGGAATGTCACCTTCTTTAAAACGTTCTTTAATGGTGTGAAATAATTTATTTAATTTATCTCTGTTTTTGATGGGATGACTTTGCTCGGAAATCCAGGCCCCCAGTTGGGAACCCCTCGGTCTGGTGCTGAAATACTTAAACGAGTCAGTGGCGCTGATTTTTTCAACGGAACCGGTAATCCGGACTTGGCGTTCCAGGGCTAACCATGGAAACAGTAAAGCAGCCTGTGGATTGTCACTGAGTTGTCGGGCTTTGGCGCTTTTATAATTGGTAAAAAACACAAAGCCTTGTTCATCAAACAGCTTTAATAATACCGTACGCACATCCGGCCGGCCTTGTGCATCTGCAGTGGCTAAAGACATGGCGTTGACTTCAGGCACCGCCGCGGCCTGAGCCTGACTAAACCAGATGGTAAATTGATCGAGTGGATTATCTTTTAAATCAGCTCGTTGTAAACCGTATTTAACGTATTCTGTACGAATATCTGAAATATCCATGTTATGTCATGTCCTCCTGTCGTTGGGTTCGACTATTTTTAAACCACATAAAAATTGCGCCGATTAACCACACCAGTGGCCAGGCAATTAATAACAGCACGCTGATTAAAATCACCTGTTGCGGGGTTAAGAATAAACCGGTTTGTTGGGCGCTTAAATCCGGTATATTTATGCGCTGATCATGGTGCATAAGCCAATCCAGCATCCGTAAAGACAAGGCCTGATTGCCACCACTTCTAAGCAAACTGTTGTTAATAAAATCGCTGTCACCAATAACCAGTAACCGACTCTGGTTCATGTTTTGTGACGCAGCAAATACCTGATCGTCATCAGCCATCAAAACTGTTTCTCCGGAACTGACAAATGGCACCACCCCGCGCCATGTGGTTGGGTAATCAAATTGTTGGGTAATGGTATGCTTGGGGTATTGATTTAATGCCGGAATTTCTCGGATTGCATGATCAGTCGGTAAAGCATCAAACAACAGCGACAGTTGAGCTTGTTGCGCCATACTTTCCGGGTTGCTTAACCACCATAAATTAACACCGCGATTAAGCTGTTGTTGAAGCCATTGAAACGCTTCATCACTGATGGGCTGGGTTGGATTGGCTAACACAATAAGCTTCACTTCTGACGGCAGTGTCATATCAGACTGCCACCGAAGTGCCGCCACAGAATAATTTAATTGTTTAATCATACTAAGCCACAAGCCTAAACCATCTGTGCTGTCAGGACTCAAAGATTGTGAACCAAAACCATCCAACATCACCACCCATCCATCGGGCGGGTTCAATAATCGCTGTAATCCATTAAATAAAGTTTCATAGGATAAACTGGATAACACAAAATAGTTATCTTGATGATGAATAACCATTTCTCCACGGGCCTTGATGCCATATTCGCGGACTTTATCGGGGTATTTAGTCGGATCAGTATAACGAATCGTTAATGAGGACCAATAGTCATTTAAAGGCGCCAAAAAATTAGCCACATAACCGGCAGCAGAACCATCAGCAGCAGCCATAACTTCAATCTCTAAAGGGGGCACCTGTTGCAACCAATGCTGCACATCGGTATTATCCAAATGATCAAAATAAGCACTTTTCAAATTAATTTGCGGCCCATAAAGTGCGCCTACCAGAATCAAAACCAATAACGAAACGGCCAACAGAATTCTTGTCATAACAGCCACTTTCATCGTTGCCTCTTTAAATTGTTAATTTGCAACTGAGCCATTAACAGAAACAACGTCGTGCCGCCAACAAAATATAACAACGAAGACAAGTTTATTTTACCCTGGCTAAGCCAATTAAGGTGCTGCTCAGGCAACAACAAATTCTACCAGTTAATAACATATTCTTACAAAGCAGATTGCCCGCCAATAACCCACATAAGTATAAAAACCACCAGTGTTAACAACACTGCAAAACCAGCCTGATTGGCCAAAGAAGATAACCACAAAGCCAGGGCAATAAGCCAGGCGCAACCCAGTAATAAAGCCAAACCCATGGCACTCACCAAGAGCCAATCGACATCACCACCCAAAGTCAATAAAGCAGCCACCGCAAACAACATTAATAGCGGGAACACGGTAAGCCATAAATGACTTTTAAACTTCGCCATAATCGGCAAGTGAAACCACGGTTTCGCCGGTATTCGCCACAAGTAGTCAAGGGTTCCCTCTTGCCGTTCCTGGGCAACACTGCCACCTGCAGTGACTGCCACCACCAATAACATCACTGTCATTAAATTTTGACTTAAGGGCAATAACAACGCTTCGGTGATGTTTGGTGGTACCGATAATTTAAGCAGTTCAGGTTGCAGCGCCATATAGCGGTCTAACATGTGCAAGAACAACCAGCTCACCACAAAAGCCAAAAGCGACAATATCAACCACACCCGACTGCGGCCCCATAAGGTTTTCTGCTCTTTATGGTAGAAACTAAATCGCTGCTTTTTCATCTGTAATTGACTTTTGCCAGTCCGCAAAACTATTTTGATAAAAATGTAATAAATCCACTGCCGTCACAGCTTGTTGTTGAAAATCGTGTTGGGCTAATAATTGGCCTTGGTGCATCGCCACGGCACAATCGGTTAATTCACTGACTTCAGCCATTAAATGTGTCGCCATCAGAACTAGATTGTGTTGCTTAAACTCGGCTAAAAATGATTTAAAGTGTTTCATTAGCATCGGATCCATGCCATTCATCGGTTCATCCAGTAACAACACATTTACCGGCGCCAGTAGAGCACCCGCCAGTGATAACCGTTGTCGATAGCCTAAGGATAAATGTTCGGTTAATTGATTTTTCACCGTGTTTAAACCCCACTCCTCCAATACCCTTTGCACCGCCTGTTCAGGGTTCGCTAAATCCAATAAATCAGCTTGTAAGCGCAGGTGTTCAAGCACTGTCAATTGTCGATAAAAACGTGCCGGTTCCGCCATCCAACCAATCTCTACACCATCAGCAAACTCAATCTGACCGGAAGTGGCGGTACTGACACCCGACAATAGCCGCAGCAAACTTGATTTACCGGCACCGTTGGCACCCAAAAGTACCCATAGTCCGGTAGATGGCAAACGCAAGCTCATTTCATCAATCAAAACACGGCCTTGGCGCTGCACCGTCAGATTGCGAAGCTGAATGATAGATGACTGATGGGCGCTTGTATTCATGTGAAAACGAATTTCTCTGGCTATTAAATAGAGATTTCATTATAGTAAGCTTATCAAACAAACAAAACCCCTAATTTATGTACCCATTACTCGATTTTTTAGACAAAGGTCTGCTTAACCTATCCGCTTGGCAAATTATCCTCATCACTTTTATTGCTGTGCAAATCACTTTATCCGGTGTTAGCCTCTATTTACATCGCGAGCAAACGCATCGTGGCATTAAAATGCACCCTGTTTTACAACATTTTTATCGTTTCTGGTTGTGGTTTACCACCGGCATGTTAACCAAGGACTGGGTGGCCATTCACCGAAAACACCATGCTTTTTGTGAAACCGAAGATGACCCACACAGCCCACAAGTTCATGGTATCAAAAAAGTGCTGTTTGATGGTGTGGATTTATACACCCAAGAACGTAAAAACCAAGAAACTCTGGATAAATACGGACAAGGTACCCCGGATGATTGGTTAGAGCGTAACATTTATACACGCTTTCATTATCTAGGTATTCTTTTACTGGCTATCGTTAACGTCACATTATTCGGTATTATCGGATTGGCTGTATTTTCCATTCAGGTAGCATGGATTCCGTTTTTTGCCGCCGGCGTCATCAATGGCTTAGGACACTTTATGGGTTACCGCAACTATAGAACCGATGACAGCTCACAAAACTTAACCCGCTTCGCCTTCTTTATTTACGGTGAGGAATTGCACAATAACCACCACGCCTTCCCGGCTTCTTGTAAGTTTGCCCATAAAAAAGGTGAACATGACATCGGCTGGTACACCATTCGGTTATTGAACAAGCTGGGTTTATGTGAAATCAAGAAAACCATCCCGGAATTATGTATCGACAGTCAATCACAAGACATTAACAACGAAACAGTGAAGGCTTTAGTAACCCACAAATATAACGTCTTACAAAAATACATCAACGATGTGATCAAACCACAATTAAACCAAGAGTACAGTCAAGCATCAAAAGCCATGCGCCGCAAAATGCGAAAATATAGCCGACTTTTGTCTTTAGATAGCCGCTATTTACGCCGCAAAAGCCGACTGTTACACTCTCAGTTTAACAGCAGCGAAACCATCCAAATCTTGATGAGCTACAAACAGGAATTACAAGCCATTTGGAATAAAAGTGGTCAATCAACGGAAGACATGATTGTGGCACTGAAGGCATGGTGCCAGAAAGCCGAAGCCAGTGGCATTCAGATGTTACAAGAATTTGCCCGTTCTATGCAGCAGTATCGTCTGCAATTAAAATCGGTTTAAACCTTACATCAAGAAAAGCCCTTAAAAAGCCGCTTCAATCGCGGCTTTTTTATGATTATTTTTTGTTACTGGGGACTGGTTTCAGCGACAATTCAAATCCGGCGATGACCGGGTCGTGATCGGATGAGGAAAACGGTGATGCTTGATAAAAGCTTACCGGACGCGCTATCCCCTCAGCCAACGGTGAAATCCGATAGCCAAAATCACGTATCTCATCGGCATTAATGTGCCATTGTGTCACGCCTGAGGCTTTCTCCGCTAAGGCCTTGTTGACCATAATATAATCCAATGAGCCCACTTTGCCACGATAGGAGGTGGTCCAGTTTTCAACACCTAAAAACTCTTGCGCCAGATTAACATAACCTGCTTTCTCAAATACAACAATAGGATCCTCTTTTTGATAAGAATTAAAATCGCCCACCACCAGACGTAATTCCGCGCCCATATTTGTGGGATCAGTATCTAACCAGTTGACGATTTGTTGAGCGGCTTTTGAACGAGTCGGGTTATAGCACCCTTGACCATCTTTCTGAGCCATATCTAATCCCACAGCATCACGACAGCCCTTTGATTTCAGATGCAATGATGCCAAGGTAAATAATTGTTGACTATTATTATGTTGAAAAGTCTGCGCCAACACCACTCGATTTCGGTGGTCTTCGTATTCAGGTAATGTTTCGCTGTTTAGCAACGCATATCCACCTTGAGGTTCGACCAGTTGTGGTTGATAAATAATACCCACTTTTATCACGTCTTGGCCTAATTGGCCGGCATTAATATAAGCCCATTTATTAAATTCAGCGGTTTCATTCAAGGCTTCTACTAATCGCTGTAATGATTCATTTTGATTATTTTGTAATTCTTGCAAGCCAATAGCTGCGGCATCCAAACGGTTTATCACGGTGACCAGTTTAGCCAGCTGACGTCGCTGTTCTGATTCATTACGGGCACCACGACATCCCATGCCCTTAATATTCCCACATTGGTCTGAACCATCATTAAAATCAGTAAACCAATTTTCAATGTTAAAAGTGGCGACTGTTAAATTACCGTTTGGACGATCAGGTTGTTGTTCTCTAAAATTTGATTGCGGGCTGATTTTCAAGGCTTGTGTGGGCTGTAACTTATATTGGCCAAAGGCATAGTTTAATACCCCAACAGCATCAAGCATATAACCGGTTCGAATCGGATTATCAGCTGCCACCGAAGCTTGCCCATCCTCTCCAACACTAAATGGTCTGGCATAAGCCTGTAAGCGCCCATCATCAATAACCAACTGATCACGTTGCTGGAATGCCATTAAAGGTGGTACTGCCTTACCGGGTTCTACCAACGTTGTGGTCGAGAACATCCGTTCAGAAGACACCGTCAACTCTCCAAATTTAAGGTACTGATAGATGTCAGTAATAATGGCACCAGTAACTGTAACCCGCATATTCTCCACGTTCTCAAGATTAAAGTCATCTAAAGGGAGCTGAATATTTTTGGGTTCCGGTAAATTATGCTGAGACTCACATTTTGTGATGCCTTCAATGGCTTGTAGCTGTGTTAAGTCATGTAACTCTGATACCCGACCGGAAATAGCGACCACATCACCCTGAGTAACATCGGGCTGCCAACGGCCAGTGTAAATAAATAAACCCTCTGAAGTATTCAAATCATTATCGGGCTGCATAGATTGTACAAAAAAACCATCTAATCCGCCGGTTTCTGTAAATACGCCTGTAACCACTGCTTTAACAACCACTTTTTGGTTCAGTAAAGGACTTTTATCTTGTTGACCTTGAATAACAGCGATAGACGTAAAAGTACCATCACAATCAGCAGCGTAGGTTGACTCAACAAATATCAACAAACAGAATAACAAGAGTTTCATGGCAACAATAATTATTATAAAGCGGTATTATCGCCTGTTTAATATGTAAATTCCACGTTAAATCATATGGGATTAGCTTATCTCAAAGCTATTTTCAAATAATTGTCTATTGACTTTATAGGCATTAACCCATAACTTATGTGCTCACAATTATTTCTATTTGGAGGAAAAAATGAAAAAACTAACAACTCTGCTGATTTTAGCGCTTTTAAGTCTGGTGTTAACGGCCTGTAACGATAAAGATTCCGACAGTGAATCAGCCATGGACAAAGCAAAAACTGAATTAAATCAAGCGGCTGACGCCACTAAAGAAGCTGCCAGCGATGCTGCCGATGCCATTGAAGACGTTGCTGAAGACACCGTCGATAAGACCGAAGAACTTTACCAAGAAGGTAAAGAAGGTGCCAAAGATATGTACGAAGATGCCAAAGAAGGCTCAAAAGATATGTATGAGAAAGCTAAAGAAGGCAGCAAAGACATGTATGAAGATGCCAAAGAAGGTACCAAAGAAATGTACGAAGATGGCAAAGAAAAAGCCAAAGACATGTATGAAGAAGGCAAAGAAAAAGCCAAAGACATGATGGATGACACCGAAGATGCCGCTGAAGATGCCGCAGATGAAATGGAAGAAGCCGTTGACGAAGCGGAAGAAGAATTAGAAGAGGATGACCCAAATCCTTCCGTTTAACGGTCAAGTTCTATAATCTAAAAAACCACCGCGATACCGGTGGTTTTTTTATGTCTTTTGACAACTTTATACCGTATCCACTATTGAGTTCACTCATTACATACGCCACAATATAGCATCATTTTAAGGAATCACTGTATGAATCTGCCCTTACTGATTGGATTACGCTATACCCGGGCGAAAAGAAAAAACCACTTTATTTCTTTTATTTCTCTGATTTCCATGGGTGGTATTGCCATTGGTGTTATGACTGTGATTGTTGTTATCGGTGTCATGAATGGTTTTAACAAGGAATTTCAGGATCGTATGCTCAGCACAGTTTCCCATGCCACCATCTCTGCTTTTGAAGGTGAACATCTGAACGATTGGCAACAGGCCATTAATACAGTCACTCGTCACCCGGAAGTCGTTGGCGCAGCCCCTTATATCCGTACCGAAGGCATGCTGCAAGGCCTTAAAACCGAAGGTACTTTAATTCAGGGTATATTGCCGGGCAATGAAGCCGAGGTCACTGAGTTTCAAAACAATATACGTTACGGAGAATTAGAAGATTTACAAGCGGGTGAATTTAATATTATTTTGGGTATTGATTTAGCCGCTCATTTGGGTGTTGGACCCGGTGATAAAGTGACTTTGTACGTGCCTGAGTTTCGCACCACCGCGGTCGGCATTACACCCAGACTGAAACGCTTTACCGTATCGGGCATCTTTGAGGTCGGTATGTATGAATACGACTTTAAGTTAGCCTTGATACATCTCAATGATGCAGCCACTTTATTACGCCTTCCATCGGGTTCGGCCGAAGGTGTTCGTATCAAAGTCACGGATCTGATGCAAGCACCGCGTATCGTACGTGAATTGGGGCCACGCCTGGATGGTTTTTACCGTATACGAGATTGGACCCAGGAACATGTTAATTTTTTCAAAGCCACGAAAACAGAACGCACGGTAATGTTTATTATTTTATCGATGATTGTGGCCGTGGCGGCTTTTAATATCTTGTCCACCCTGGTGATGTTGGTCACTGAAAAACAATCTGACGTCGCTATTTTGCGAACATTGGGTTTATCCGGCGGCCAGGTGATGGGTGTTTTCATGGTCACAGGCACACTTATCGGATTTATCGGTACCGCCATCGGCACCGTCGCTGGTTTATTATTTGCTGTTAATATCAACAGTATTATTAAAACCCTGGAAGGTTGGTTTAACACCGAATTTATGGCCAAAGATGTTTATTACATCACCGAAATCAGTGCCGATTTGCATGTTGCCGATGTTGTTACCATTGTCACCATTGCCTTTAGTTTATCAGTCATTGCAACCCTCTACCCGGCCTGGCGCGCATCTCGGGTACAGCCTGCGGAGGCTTTACGTTATGAATAAAACCAACGCAGTGATTGAATGTCATCACTTATGTAAACATTTCATTGATGCTGATCGCAAGATTGCCGTATTTGACGATTTAAATTTAAATATACAAGCGGGGCAAACTCTGGCGATTATGGGTGCTTCGGGTTCTGGTAAAAGTACCCTGTTGCATTTATTGGGTGGCTTGGATGTGCCAACTGCCGGTGAAGTCCATGTCTGCGGCCATGACATGGCAAAATTAAACAATAAACAACGCGGACTGGTTCGTAACAAACACCTTGGTTTTGTCTAT
Organism: uncultured Marinicella sp.; assembly: GCA_964636925.1. Lineage (GTDB taxonomy): Bacteria > Pseudomonadota > Gammaproteobacteria > Xanthomonadales > Marinicellaceae > Marinicella. Next base: position 2,563 of record CAZWVE010000010.1, on the reverse strand, counting down.
CAATTTCATCATTTATTGCCTGAATTTTCAGCCCTGGAAAACGTTATGATGCCACTGTTGATTGCCCGGGAGAATAAAAATTCAGCACGTAAAAAAGCCACTGAAATACTGCATCAGGTTGGCCTGGGTGAACGTACCGGCCATCGCCCGGGTCAATTGTCCGGCGGTGAACGACAGCGTGCTGCCATAGCCAGGGCTTTAGTCACCAATCCGGATTGTATTTTAGCGGATGAACCCACCGGCAACCTGGATGAAGACACTGCCATGTCAGTTATGAAGCTGTTTATTGATTTAAACCAACAACATCAAACTGCGTTGATTGTGGTGACCCATGATCGCCAGGTCGCCGGCTTAATGCAAACCACCTATCGACTTAAACACGGAGACTTACAACAATTGACAAATTAGCAATCCGAGCTTTTTTCACACCCGCTGTTGCCCTGGCTTTTCTGGCAGGCTGTTTAACCCTTTTGGTGATACCGGATGTATATCGTGGCGGTTTGTTTTTTTGTCTGAGTCTTGTTATTTGCCTGACTCTTTGTTATTTTTTTCCCTGGATTAAAAAACCATGCATCGCCTATGTATTGTCTTTACTATTGGTTTTAACAGCCGCTAATACGCAAAAACAGCAGCAAATCACCCAAATTGAACACCGTACGCTGACTGCAGTGATAACGGACTTACCGAGCGTGACAGTCCATAAGAGCAGCTTTACCATCGAAACACCGCAACAGCAAAGATTTTTAATCAGTCATTACCGCGGCTATCAAAACCAACAAACAAGCCAACAAATACCCGATTACCAACCGGGTCAACATTATCGGTTTGATTTACTGTTGAAGCCACCCCATGGAACCGCCAATGGAGTTGGCTTTGATCGTGAACGCTGGTTATTTCGGCATGGCATTGATGGTATCGGCACAATTCGCCAAGCACAAAGAATCAATCCCGGTGAATTGCCTTTACTGTTAACACTCAAAATAAAATTAAACAGTTGTAGCCACCATGTTTCAACTCTACTGGATGATTATTTTAAAGATAAACGCAGTAATGCTCTCTTACATGCTTTATCTATTGGCGATAAAAGCCGCTTTGAACCACAGGATTACAGCTTGTTTCAAGCTTCCGGAACCGCGCATTTAATCGCTATTTCCGGTTTACATATCGGTATGGTGGCAGCCATCGGCGCAGCCATTGGTTGGTTATTATTTTTACTTTATCCAAAGCAACGTCTTCCCCGTCCTTTGTTACAGGTTATTACCGGTTTATCGCTGGCAACGATGTATGCCGGTTTAGCCGGCTTTTCAGTATCGACCCAAAGGGCCTTAATTATGTTGGCGGTTTATGGCTGGTTTAAGTGGCGTCGCCGCAGCGCCTATGCCTGGGATGTCTGGTCGATCAGTTTATTATTGGTATTAATCATGGATCCATTGAATGTCCTTGATGCCGGCTTTTGGTTGTCCTTTTGGGCAGTCGCCGTTTTAATTCTGGCATTTCAGGGGCGATCCAGCCATCAGACAAAGTGGTTAGATTTTATTAAAATTCAATGGCTGTTGTTGCTGGGTATGATGCCATTAAGTCTATTACAATTTGGGCATTTAAAAATTTGGGCACCGCTGGTTAATTTAATTGTTATCCCGTTAATGACCTTTCTTTACATTCCGGTCTTACTTTTTATCCTCCTGTTAGCCATAACAAGCGGACAACTACCTGATTTTTTAATTAATTATATTAATTTTATCAGTGCGTTATTTTGGGGTTTTCTTGAGCAATTTTCAGATTTTGATGTGGCGGCACTGTCCTGGCCGGTGCAGGGATTCTGGTCTTTCGTACTACTGACCCTGGCCGCCATTATTCTGCTTATGCCACGAGCCGTACCACAGCGCTATTGGGCGTTATTACTGATACCTCTGGCACTCTGGCCCAAACAAAACACAGTATTGACGGGTCAGTTTAAAGCAGAATTTTTAGATGTGGGTCAAGGCACATCTGTGCTTATCAGCACTCAGAATCATCATCTTTTGTATGACGTAGGCGCCCTCTTCCCAAGTGGTTTTAATTTTGCCGATGCGGTAATCGTACCGTGGCTCGCTCGACAAAAAATAAATAGCATTGATACGGTCATTTTATCGCATAAAGACAACGACCACGCAGGTGCCTATCCGGCCCTGACAAAGGCAATTAAAATAAAACAAACCTTAAGCACTGATGGGCGCTTTATCGACTGTGTGGTTGGACAACAATGGCAATGGGATGGTGTTGATTTCAGAGTACTCAGTCCTTACAACATACAACCCTACTTAAAAAACAACAGTTCATGTGTGTTAAAAATTAGCTCACCGCACAGCTCGTTACTATTAACAGGCGATATTGAACAAGCGGTTGAATATCGATTAACACAACAGCACCCAGATGACATAACCGCTGATATCTTATTAATTCCGCACCACGGCAGCAATACCTCATCCACAACTGAATTTGTTTCTGCCGTCAATCCAAAAATCGCCATCAATTCATCAGGCATTTTTAATCAATTTAAACACCCAACTGAACAAGTCAAAGC
>CAZWVE010000009.1:0-13850 GCA_964636925.1 uncultured Marinicella sp. | reverse complement strand
ATCGACTGTTAAGGCATTAAAATATTCATAAAGACTAATCGGCTTAGAATTACTCGACACCAGCACCGGGATCACCTCGGCACCGGTAATTTGCGGTGAACTCTGTAAATGTCGGGTCAACCAGCCGTCCGCTGTACTGGTACTGTCAGGGGTGCCCAGTTCAGTAAGTTTGGTGGCATCAAAGTGACTGCGCGTTACTTGTGTCTTGGGTAAACCGGTGCCATGAATAATGGCTAAATCACCACTGATATATAAATCACGAAAGCCGGTGGCGGCCGGATGCAGACCAAAGGCTTCCCCCAAATCCAAAATTTGATTACTGCCGGTCAAAGGTACTTGTAAATCCGGACGCAATATTTCGTATTCAATCCGATTAGCACCGGAAAATGGCGGCACTACATTAAGGCCATCCATGCCCCCGCGCATAAATAAATCAATGACAATCGGTTGCGCACTTGAATGTAAACTATTGGCTCGACTGATTTTAACACCGGACATTCCGGCCAGTAGTGCAGAAGACTTTAAAAAATTTCGGCGGTTTATAGGACGCATGGTTTTTCTCCTACCGTTGCATGAAGTAAGGTGAGGCAATCATCAGCTTAACCGCGCCGCGCAGACGCTCATGCCAATAGTATGGCCAATTGTTATCGGCTAAATCTTCCATCGGAATATAATTATGCCGTGGCCATTGCGGATAAGAATGGTCGTCCGGCCGACTTAAAAAGAACACCATAATGGCTTCAAACACCGCATCACCGGCCCAACCACCATTCGGTGTTTGGTCAAAAATTCGGGACATCCAAAAAGATAACAGTTTATCCGGCGTTAAATCTGTGATCGGCAAGTTCTGAAAATGCTGTACCGCATAAGGCACAATGGGTAATAAGGGGCTCGAGCTACTGGAGGTACTGTTATGATCAATCAGCCAATCCACAGTTTTCCAGGTTTGCACCAAAGCTGTTGAACTGAGCCAGAAATTTGAATCTGTAGGATAACCATTCGGTGGTCGCCACTCATAGGGGAAATGCCCGGTGTCATCCATACGATAAACAAAACTGTTGCTATCACCGTCATCGGGATGAATGGTGAAATCCGCATCACAAGCCCGCATCGCCGAAACCACCACATCAAACGGCCGTTTCACTTTACTTTGCCAGTATTGCGGATCACTAAAGGTCGCGTGGTTAAACAGGGCTTTAAACACCAATTCCAATTGGTTGGGGGCATAGCGGTTATCATAAAATACTGTGGCCACATCATCAATCACCTGTTGCGGTGGGTTATCACTGATAAAGGCCCGGGCCAGTTTACCGGCTATATGTTTGGCCGTTCCGGGATGATAAGCCAGCATTTCCATGACTTCATATCCATCGTTTTCACCTTGATTCGCACTAAAATTTTGATACCCGCCACTAAGCACCGCCTTGCCAAAATTATCATGCCGGCCACTGTCATAATAAAACTCTCCGGTGTCACCCAATGAACTTGAATCATTGACCCGCCAACCGGTTAAACAACGGGCTGTTTCATAGACATCATTGTCTACATAAAACTCCTGAATCATGCCATCACTCGGCCAGGGGCCGCCGGACTCGTTAACAAATATCATGGGCACTTCATCAGGTTGTGCCAAACCGTAATAATTCTCCACACCCAGGGTATGCAATTCAATCATTTCACGGCCGTAGTTTTCATTCGGTTCTGAACGAGAATTATTATAATTATCCAGATAATACAACATCGCCGGATGCCGTGCGGTGGCAATTAAAAAATCCTTAAAGTTCCCCAGCATATGGGTCCGAATGACATCCCGATCCCAGCTGCTCCAGACCGAACGGGCATAATAATCATAACCATAGACACTGAAGTGATTGTGCCAAAATTCAGCAATGCGTTCCCGTAGCGGAAATAAGGTATAAGTGGCACGCAGAAACTTTAAGCGCATATGTTCGCTGACCGGCCGACTGGAACTGGTTTGATTATTAACATCAATGTGATAATCAACCCACAATGCGTTCAAAGATTTATGCAAGGTTTCATAAGTACCGGCTTGATTGATACGCTGATTGACATCGGCATCATTGCCACCGGCCAATTGCTGGTTAACAAATTGGTTTAAACGGTCAGCATTAGTGGCACCCAAGCCCAGGAAATATTGTTCATCCATAACGTTCGGCGTGACGCCGTAACCCAATCGATTCAGCACCATGCCGGCAAACGTTTGACCGTGTAAAGGTGCGGCTTTTAATCCGCTGGGTCGTGTCGGGGCTGTTCTGTAAGGGACTTTATTTTGCGCCGCGGCTAAGGGCGAAAAAGGCACAAGCGTGAGTAAACCGGCGGTAGATAAACCGGCGACAAGGTTACGACGGTTTTGGCGGTGACTTGGACGATGGTCTTTCATGGCAGCATTCTCTCGAGATTATCCGTCAAGTTTATAGCGAAAAAATGCCGTAAATGTGACTGATTGCGCATTTACACATCTACATGCAGCCAAAACAGCCTGTCATTGATAATTTTTTAACAAAAATCAGTGTCTGTTGTTTTTTGAATAAGATTAATGGTCAGGTTTAAAAAGCTGTTTAAAGCCATGAATAACCACGTTCAGCCAGCCCAATATCAGTAAACTGCCGCCGATGGGTGTGATCCAAGACAGGGATGTTTTCCCCAAAAACACCAACACATACAAGCCACCACAAAAGAACAAAACCCCAAAACTAATGGCAACAGCCGCGGCGCGCAACCAAAACCCATGATGAAGTTGCGTTGCCACCCAAATCAATAACAAGGCATGAATTAACTGGTAAATAAAGGCATGCTGAAACAAGCTGTAGGCACGTGTACCACTGTCAAGACCCAGTGCATGCTGACCCAGGGCACCCAGCGCCACAGCTGTCAAACCATAAAATGCAGCCAATATCAAATAACGGGTGGCCGGCTTGCTCATGCGCCTGTATCGTCGTTATCGTCGTTATCAGCCGATTCCTCAGCGGCATCCTGCTTGTCTTGTTGCGTTTCAAAAAGCGCCGACTGGTCCATTAACAAAGTCGATAATTTATACTCAGGCACGGTAAATTTCCAGTCTTTGTAACGCCCGGGCTCCCGACTGTCAATAACCCGAATAAAAGCCTGTTCCTGGTCACCGTAGACCATCAACGTAATTTGACGGCCATTGTCTAAACCAAAAACGAAGGTCTGTTCCGGTGTGTGCGTATCGTCATCGACTGCCAGCGCTTCTTGAATTCTAAAGCCCGACAAGCTGGCGGCCAGGGTTTTGATTGTTTCCTCCTCTAAAGCAGGAGACTCGGATGTCTCATCGGCCAATTGCCATTGGCCGGTTTCTTTGTTTTTAATCAATCCCAGGGTTTCAGCCGCGGTCCATTCAATGGCGTGTACCTGATTATCCGGAATATCGAAAATCATGGTCAACTGCCAGACCTCTTCTGAAGAACTTAAGCCATTCAGCCCGGAAGCCAACCAGGTTTGTTGATCATCATAAAAGCGGACAAACCGGGCATTGGGCGTTTGCCCGGCCTGACCCAGAATAATATCTGCAATCAGCGCCTGATCCTGATACAAACGAACCCGTAAGTCATCGTCTGTCAGTGATAAGGTGGGAAAATGCGCGGAATTGGCTGTTTTGGCTTCAATCAGATGTGCGTTTTTTAACGCCTGCACCCATTCAAACAGTGAATCCATGCGCACGTAAAAACCATCATTTAAACGCCAACCGGTCGCCTGTTCGCGCATATCAAAGGTTTGCCCGCCTTCACTCACAACCACACGATCAAGATCATTAATGGCAGATTCATTGTCACTGAATGCCGCAACCAATGGTTTACTTTCGATGGTTTGAGCCTTGTTTTGATAGAGGTAAAAGACCAAACCTCCGGCTAAAATTAACAATCCCAACAGGGTTTTACTTGCTGTCATTTTTTATACTCCCTACGCCGACTGCGGAATGCAGAAATGAGAATCACCACCAGGGTAATCAAAATGGGAATGAGCGCAATATTGATAAATTTAATGCGATTACCCAATGCTTCAATGTCTTTATTTAAATTTCTTTTAACTTCACGCAGACTCTTGCGAACTTCAAGCTTACGTTGTTTAAAACGCTCGATTTCCTGTTGTTGCTCTTCACTTAAAATAAGTTGGCTCTCACTGCCTTTGGCTTGTTGCAATTCGTTAAGCTTGGTTTCGGTTTCTCTGAGTTGCTGCCGTAATTGATTTTCAGTTTCCCGGTATTTTTTATCACTAGTCCGTTGTATTGCCAAAACCTTATCAAAAGGCCGATGCGATGAGCCGCGTGCCCTAACCTTAATTAAATCTTCACTACCGGATAAATTATCGGCCAGATTATTGACAAAATAGCCATTGTCGGCAAACGGTGAAAAAACCTGGCGGCCAAAGAAATTCTGTGACTGCACCCATAAGCGATCATACAACATATCCACATCTGCCACCAACACCACCCGGGGATCGGATTGTTCTGTAACAACATCCGATATGTCATTGTAACCATCCGCAAAAGCACTGCTGATGGGACCGTTTAATCGGGCGGCAATGATATAACGCTGATCATCTGCCTGGTACTGTTGAAACAGTGCGGCCGGATTAAACAACATGCTAAAAGGGTCAGTTTTCATCGACATGGAATCACTGTTACTGGTAATAAGCGGCGTCAAACGGCCGGCCTCAGCCGTAAAATAACCGGTCAGTGCAGTGTGAATCTTGGCCAATTCAAAATTAACAATATCATCACTTAAATTATCCGGACCCCAGGCATTGATACCCAGGTGTCGGATCGTTTGACCTTGCGTTGACTGAATACTTAACGCTGACTGATTGTCTAACACCACCTGGGTCGGATCGTATTTCACACCCCAGGCCGTCAATAACCGCGGTAAATCTGAGGCACGATTTGCCTGAAATTGTGCCATCGGATTTTGTGGATCGGCCGGTACGTCCTGGGTTTGGTTCATGGGATCTAAAAATAACAGCAAACGCCCGCCGTTCATGACAAACTGGTCAATAGTAAACAGTGTTTCTTCGGCTAAATCTTGTGGATGAATCAATACCAATAAGTCAATCGCGCTTAAATCCGGTTCTTCCAGGGCCACCGGTTGCACCGTATACATGTCTTTTAATTGAGTGAAGACAATTTGTTGTTGTGTCGGCATGCCCGGTGTTGCGGCTTCTTTAGCCAACATCGGCTCGGCTGTCATGACGCCGATAACGGGTTTCTGCGGATTATTGAGATTGTAAATCATCTCAGCCAAATCATACTCTAAATAAGGCTCTCGCTCGGGCTGTAAAAATGGAATCACGGCCACAGCATCCAAAGCATTGGTGGCAGCAATACCAAAAAATACATTTTCACCACCCTCACCCACAGGTAAAGCCTGTAAACCAAATTGCGAAGCCTGGTCTTCTTCCTCGGAAAAAGACACCGGATCAATAATACTGACTTTTATTTTCTCACCCCCAAAGCGGCTTAACTCCTCAAGAAAATCTTTAACCCGTTGGAAGTAAGTTCGCAACATCGGTAAATCCTGAGCCGCTTGTTGAGAAAAAAACAGACGCAGATGCACCTGTTCGTCGATATTATTAACAATATTCCGGCTGCCCTGACTCAAGGTAAACATACTGTTGTCGGTTAAATCCAGTCGTAAGCGTGAGAACAACCCGCTTTCACTAATAATCACCGAAGACAATAAAAAAATAACAGCCAATACAATAAGTTGCACTCGATATCCGGTTCGTTTCATCATTAATCTCCTTTTTTCATTTCAACCACCAGTACAGTGGCATACAACCAAACACAGATCGTTATGGCAAAATAGGCCACATCACCCAGATCCAAAACACCTTTGGTGATGGAAGCATAATGGCTTAAGAAACTGGTTGAAGCGACAACATCCACCATAAACTGGGGCAAAAACAGTTGAAAGAATGCCAGCACCATGGGAAATCCCGACAGTAAAAATAAAAAGCAAATAACAACAGTTAAAATAAATGCAATCACCTGGTTTTTGGTGGCTGCGGATAAACAGCTGCCAATTGCCAGAAAAGCACCGGCCAATAAAAAGGAGCCCAAATAGCTGGCCACGATAACGCCGTTGTCCGGGTCTCCCAAATAGTTAATGGAAATCACTATCGGGAATGTCAGCAGCAAGGCCAAACCAACAAACAGCCAGGCGGCGAGAAATTTTCCCACTACCCAGGTTAAACGTTTAACCGGTAAAGTCATTAACAGTTCAATATTACCGCGGTTACGTTCTTCTGACCAAATACGCATCGCCACTGCCGGCACCAGAAACAAATACAGCCAGGGGTGGTAATTAAAAAAGGGCAGTAAATCGGCTTGGCCGCGTTCATACAAACTGCCAAAATAAAAAGCAAACACGCCGCTCATAACCAAAAATATGACGATAAATACATAGGCGATGGGGGTCGAAAAATAACTTTGCAACTCCCTGCGAATAATGGCGCTGATATGATTCATTGTTTCACCTCCTGTTTTTGCTCCGATTGGGTGATGTTTCTAAATACTTCGTCCAGTCGACCGGCTTCCATTTTCAGGCTGGTGACCTGAATTCCCTGGCGTTTTAACAAACCACTGACTTCATCAAAAATAAACAGGCCTTGTGCCGGAAATACGGTGGTTTCTTTGAGTCGGGCATTGTAATTAACATCCCGGACACAATCTAAATTTTTCAGTTTGTTTAACAACGTGGTATCTAAATCAGCCACAAAACTGACCGCATGATGATAGCGTGACATGCTTTCCATCTCGGTCGGGGTGTTATCGGCGACAATCGATCCATGCGCAATAATAATGGCACGATCGCAGACTGCGTGCACCTCCTCTAAGATATGGGTAGATAGAATGATGGTTTTATTCTTGGACATGGTGGTGATTAATTCACGCACCTGATGCTTTTGATTGGGATCTAAACCATCGGTGGGCTCATCCATTATCAGAACTTCGGGATCATGAATAATGGCCTGTGCCAGACCCACCCGTCGTTTGAAGCCTTTGGACAGTGTATCAATTTTTTGATAGTAAACATGATTCAGATTGAGTCGAGCCACCACTGAATCAACCGCACCTTGTTGTTGTGCCCTGGGGATATTTCGCATACGGGCAATAAACTGTAAAAACGGACCCACTTTCATTTCATGGTAGCTGGGCGCACCTTCGGGCAAATAACCAATTTTATTTTTAACGGCAATGGCATCTTCAGCCAGATCAATATCACACACTTTAATATCACCGGTGGTCGGTGGCAAGAAACCGGTTATCATTTTCATGGTGGTGGATTTACCGGCCCCATTGGGACCCAAAAAGCCCAATACCTGGCCTTTATGTGCGGTAAAGCTTAAATCATTAACAGCTTTAACGTCACCGAAGTCTTTACTGAGGTGAGAACATTCAATCATGATAATTCCATTAAAAAAACCCCATAGATTTTGGGTCCGATCAGAAAAAAAATCAAGCCGGGGGTTCCAATTTTTTCACTGAAGTTGTACCTTACCCTGTTTATCTTATTGTCGGTTCAATTTTATGCCCCAGATATTATCAGATTTACCCCATGGAATATTGGATGTTGAAGCGAACCAACTCCATGAGTTTGTGGATGATCTGACTTTAGTGCAATTGTCCGGTCAAATTTCCCGACCCCTTTTTATCTCGATACTGCAGCATGGTAACGAAACCACCGGCTGGCAGGCTTTACGCAATTATTTAAAACAACATTTACCCAAATTGCCAAGAACCCTGATTATATTGTTCGGTAATGTGCAGGCTGCCAAAGACAATGTCCGACAACTAGACGATGGTGTCGATTTTAATCGCTGCTGGCCGGGTATCCGACCAAATCATCATCCGGTGGCCAAAAAAATGGCCGAGATAACCCAATTCGTTCGGCAACAACAACCCCTGGCCTGCGTCGATATTCATAATAACACCGGTCGCAATCCCCATTATGCCGGCATCAACGCCATTAAACGGGAACACATTAATTTGGCATCACTGTTCTCACAAACCATTATTCATATCACCAGTCCAGACGGTATCCAATCCGGTGCTCTGGCCGAGTTTTGTCCGGCCATTACGCTGGAATGCGGCATGAGTGGTACCGCAGACGGTATTGAGCAAACCCTGACTTTTTTAGAAAATCTTTGTCAGTTATCCGACTTAAAGCAGATTCCCGGCATCAGTGAACACCAGCAGGTGATGAATATATTTGCCGTGGTTAAGATTAAAAAAGACATTTCTATCGCTATCCGGGGTGACACAACGCAGCCCGTGGACTTTGAAATTCACGATGATTTAGATTATCATAATTTCCACCAGTTGGACGCAGGCACGTCATTTGGTTACGTACAAACGAACGAGATACCGCTGACTGTGACCGATCCGTTTGATCACGACATAACCGACCATTATTTTTATATTGACGGCGGACAAGTACGCTTAAAACAATCGGTCATGCCGGCCATGATTACCTTAAGCACTCGGGCCATTCGTCTGGATTGTCTGTGTTATCTTATGCGTCCTTTACATCAACATAACTAAAACATACGCTTATGAAATTAAACCAAGTTAAAGCACTTATAACCGGTGGTGCCTCAGGTCTCGGACTGGCCTGTGCCCAACATATTATTGATGCCGGTGGCCAGGTTACATTGATTGATATCAACGAAGATGTCGGCCAATCACAACAACAGCAATTACATACCGAACGCGCTTTTTTCGTGGCCGCGGATGTCAGCAATGAAAAAGCCATTGAAGCAGCCTGTGAACAAGCTCAAAAACATATGAATGGCTTAAATGTGGTCATAAATTGTGCCGGTGTCTTATCCGCAGGCCGCGTACTCGGTCGGGAAGCACCCATGGCATTGGATTATTTTAATAAAGCCATCCAAATCAATTTGGTGGGCAGTTTTAATGTCGCCAAAGCCGCCGCTCATTTAATGCAGCATAATCAAGGCGATGAAGACAATCAGCGCGGCATTATTATTAACACCGCTTCAGTGGCCGCTTATGAGGGACAAATTGGCCAAGCCGCCTATTCGGCATCCAAAGGCGGTATCGTTGGCATGACCTTACCGATGGCAAGAGAATTTACCCGTTTCGGTATTCGGGTGATGACCATCGCGCCCGGTATCTTTATGACTCCGATGGTTTCGGGCATGCCCGATGACATTAAAAAAGCCCTGGGCGAATCCGTGCCTTTCCCAAAACGACTGGGTAGCCCGGCGGAATTCGCGCACACCGCCGCACACATTATTGAAAATACCTATTTAAACGGTTCCGTGATTCGCCTGGACGGCGCCATCCGTTTAGAACCAAAATAACCGTCTTGTGTCGTTCTTTTTATGCCACAAGAACGACTTATGACACAATCGTTAATTCAACCGTGCCGGCGCAAGCCGGCAAGGCTGTGATTGGCAGGGACAGTCTTGCCAAGCACCCCTTGAGCTGATCAAATTTATTACTGTCTTAATCTTTTTGTTGTTTCGGTGAATCTTTAAAATCTAAATGGGAGCGGGCTTGCCCAGCACCCCTTAAGCTGATCAAGTTTAATACTGTCTTAATCTTTTTGTTGTTTCGGTGGGTTCTTAGAAACTAAATGGGTGCTGGGCTTACTGAGAATGTAAGCCATCAAGCTGATAATTACCATAAAGACAATAATTAACACCGTGGTTGAGACACCTTGGTACCAAATAACAGCAAAACTAATCGCCATCATTAAACAAGCCAACACCTTACCGGTGGTCGGAATGGCACGATGATCTCGCCAGTTGCGTAAAACAGATCCCAATTTGGGGTGATTCTCCAGCCATCGTGCTAACCGTGGCGAACATCGGCTGGCAGCCCACAAAGCCACAATCAAAAAGGGCGTGGTTGGTAACAAAGGCAACACCACACCTATAAGCCCCAATGCCAGGGCCACCAAAGTAATCAACCAGTAAAACCATTTAGCCTGTGGTAAACGATTCATAATAGTGTTAGCGGCAAAACAGAAAAGCGTTGATGGATATCAAGTTTGTTGGCTTTTAACATGTCTGAGACGGCACATCTGTGGAAAACAACATTCGGGCAGACTATTATACGGGACTAAACCGACACTGCCTATACCAGAATGCCAAAAACACCACCAAGGAAACGGCCTTTGATAAAATCTCAGGATTTATTTTTTCCGGCGGCTTGTCTCGCCGCCATCATTTTATCGGTGTTATCCCAAACCGCCCGAATGGGACTGACGCCCTGGTCTACGGCCTTAATGGCTCAGGGTCATGCCCATGAAATGTTCTTTGGTTTTGTCCTGGCACTGATATGCGGCTACACTTTGGGCAAACTGTCACCACTCAAAATGTGGCTAATGTTGTTGCTTTGGTTGACAGCGCGTGTGGCTTTTTTAACTTCACCGGGTTCACTATGGGCCGAGCTGTTGAATGTGGCCTTCGCTCTGTGGGTGGTGCGCTATATTGCGCCGCGCTATTTAGTGGCCAAAAAATGGCGCAATAAAATCATTGCACCCTTGTTGGTGGCTTTATTCTGTTTTCCTCTGGGCTGGTTATTATTGTCTTTAATGGACTGGCCTATCCGGCCACAAGCTTTGTTGCAAAGCTTGTTAGTATTACTGATTATGCTGATGTCCTTTATTGCCGGTCGGATGTTGGCACCGGCCTTTGCGGGTGAATTACAGCAGCAAAATTATATTCTCAAAGCCCGGGTACAACCACGACTTGAAGCCGGTATCTTAATGCTTCCCCCGCTGGCTTCCGCGTTACTCTTTATCAAAAGTACTCAAATAATGGCAGCTTTATTACTGGTCATATTAGCGGCATTACTAATGATTCGTATGCTGCGTTGGCAATTCTGGCGCTGTTGGCGTCGCAGTGATTTGATGGGTATAACTTTAGGTTACCTGTGGTTGATTGTTGGAAGTTTACTGTTGGCTTATTCCCTGGCTTTTAATCAGTACCAAGCGGCATTTATTCATGTTATCACCATGGGTGCCATCGGCACCTTATCCGCCATGGTTATACTGAAATATCTGATGCCGAAACGCCATGTGCCGGGTATTATTTTTTATACGCCGCAAGTACTGATCATAGTGGCGGTTGTCAGTCGCATTTACGCCGACAGCTCGCAGCAACGAACGACCTGGTTAATGCTCGCCGTTATCGTCTGGTCGCTGTCTTATGCCTGGATTTTAATTCAATGGTTACGCTATAAAAATGCTAATCAATGATTTTAATGACAGCATCAGATAAACTGATTTTACGTTGTTTGTAGAGTTTACCCAGGGCTTTTTTATAACTGCCCTTGCTAACCTGCCATTTGGCTTTAATGGCTTCAGGACTGCTTTTATCGGTGAGCTCGGATACCCCGCCGTGGGCTTGTAAGTCAGCATAAATTTGTTCCGCCAGATCCCCCAGTTGCGCCTTGTTCGGTAAATGCAAAGCCAAATTTATTTTCCCATCGGCACTGATGGATTTAATAAAACCCGAGCGACGTTCACCGACCCGCACGTTTTCATAGGCATCGGCATGATGCAATAAACCTAAATATCGGTTATTAATCACTGCTTTAAAACCCAAATCACTTTTACTCCAAAAAAATAATTCAACCGGCTCGCCACCGCTAAAGGGACCATTAATTTCCGGTAAAAACTTATTTAAACGGGTACTGGCGGTGATGCGTTTGGAGGCCTTATCGAGATAGACATAAACACATTGTTTATTACCCGGTTGCAAACGACGTTTTTGCTCACCATAGGGTAGCAATAAGTCTTTGGGCAGTCCCCAGTCTAAAAAAGCGCCGGTTTTATTGACATCCAGCACCGTTAAAAAAGCACATTCGCCCACCTGAACCCGTGGCTGTTCGGTGGTAGCAACCGGTTGATCATCCTTATCCAGATAAATAAAGACACGGATCTGATCACCTTCTTGCAGGGTTTCGGTGACAAACTTAGCCGGTAAAAAAACCTGCTGACCTTTTTCACTGACCAGTTGAGCACCCGATGTAAGTAAGGATTGAACCGTTAAGGTGTTGCTTTGTCCGATTTTAAGCATATTGTTTCTCAAATTCCCGCATAAAGTCAATGAGTGCATCGATGGCTGCCATTGGCACTGCATTGTAAAGACTGGCACGCATGCCGCCGACAGCCTTGTGACCCTTTAACGCTTTTAATCCGGCATCACTGCTGGCGCTTAAAAAGCGCTCGTTGAGCGCATCATCGGCCAACCAAAACGGCACATTGACCTCTGAACGAATGGCCGGTGCCACCCGGTTGAAATAAAAATCGCTGTTATCGATAAACGCATAGAGCTTACCGGCTTTGGCTTGATTGCGTTTTTGCATCACCTTAATGCCCCCTTGTTGTTGATACCACTGTAACACCAGATACATAACATACCAAACAAAAGTCGGCGGCGTGTTATACGCTGAGTGATATTGTTCAAACGTGGCATAATCCATTAAAGTCGGGATATTGTTTTGATGTTGTCCGATGCGGTCCTTGCGGATAATGACCAGTGTTAAACCGGCTATACCCAAATTTTTCTGGGCACTGGCATAAATCATGGCAAAGTCATTAACATTAACTTCACGGGTCATTAAATCTGAAGTCATATCACAACATAAGGGTAAGTCATGGGTCTGTGGTAAGCGATGCCATTGAATGCCTTCCAGGGTCTCATTACTGGTGTAGTGAAAATAATCAGCCGAGGCATCAATGGCCTGGGCATCATAATCACCCAAACTATGCTGTGGTTGATAGGGTACGCCCGGTGGTTTAGACGTGGTTTGCACCTGTGAAAACTTGTGTGCTTCCTGATAAGCCAAAAAGCCCCAATAGCCATTAACGTGATAAACCGTTTTGCGATTCGGTGCAGACAAATTCATGGGTAGCATGGCATATTGTAATCGAGCACCACCGGGCACCAACAACACCGCATAATCATCACCAATGTTCAGCAAAGATCTGAGTAAGGCTTCATTGTCGGCCATTAAGGCCTTAAATTCGGGACTGCGGTGCGACACTTCCATCACCGAGCTACCGGTGCCGCGCCAATTATTCAATTCGTTTTTTAATTGTTGTTTCACGTCGCCGGGTAAAGCCGCCGGACCGGCTGAAAAATTAAAAACCGTCATAACCACACAATGTTTTCTAAAGCATGAATTGTAGCGGTTTTTGGCGTAAAACCAAGTATTAAACCAAAATCTCATCAAGGGTGTATTGGTGTTGTCACATTTCTGGGTTAATATGACGTTTTTATTTTTCCGGTCACATCATGGTTTCTGAAAAAAGGAAAATTCGCCAAAAACAAGCCAACATGTTATTAAGTATCAGCAAGGCCATTGCCGAAGCCGGTACCCCATCGCATCGTTTGGAAGCTTATATGCAAGTGATGCTGGAAAAATTCAATTTCAGTGGACAATTTGTGGCATTCCCCACCGCCATTATTGCCAGTATCGGTGAAGGTGAAAACGGCCATCAGCGTACCTACATGGTAAAAACCAAGTTGGGCGATATCAACTTAGGTACTTTACAAAGAATTAATGGGGTTATAAATGACCTGGAAAACAATGTCATTAATATAGACACAGCTTTAGAAACAATTCGCCACATCAAACATCAAGAGTCTGAATTTTCAGGCTGGCTTTATATTCTCGCTTACGGCATTGTTGGAGCCGGCTTTTCAACCCTATTCGCTGGTGGCTGGTTGGATGTGTTAGCGGCTTTTTGCTTGGGGCTGGTCACCGGTGGGATTGCCAGAACCGGCGATAAATTTTTCCACCTATCCCATGTGGTGGTGCCTTTTGCAGCCAT